>CALCWV010000030.1 GCA_937907645.1 uncultured Clostridia bacterium | reverse complement strand
TTATAAATTTTGCACCGATATAACAATAAAAAGTGACACAAATCATTGTTTTTGCCTTTTTCTCAATTTATTCTTTTATTGCATCAATCTAGAAAGGTTTTAAATCCCCTTAAGAGAGTTGCATTAAAAAGGAGAAGAGTATGGATATAAATAATCTAAATATTGAATCGGATGCGAAAACAACATTATATTAAGAAACAAAAAGAACTAATAAACAAAGGCTAGTTAGAAACGAATTTAAGGGTGTAGGAAAGTATGGGATTCCACTTATAAAGAAACAACAAATTGATTTAGATAAAATTGAATTATTGAGTTTTACAAAAACCAGATTAGATGACGAAGAAAATAAACACAAGACAATTCATTTTTTTACGTATGATTGGCTGTTTGACAAAGTTTATGAAGAACCCGAAAACACATTTGAAAAACTAGATCAATATTACGCTTTATTAACACCCGAATTTAGCACATATAAAGACATGCCTCTTGCGCGTCAAATTGATAGTGTTTTTAAAAATCGTTGGTGTGGAGCATTTTGGCAAAAACAAGGAATGAAAGTTATCCCGACTGTGTCGTGGGGATCAATACCCTGTATGGAATTTTGTTTTGATGGAATTGAAAAAAGGTTCCGTGGTAGCAGTGTCAACTTATACAAGAGAACACAACAAAACAGGTTTCATGTTAGGATATAATAAAATGCTAGAAATTATAGAACCCTCGGTAATAATTTGTTATGGAACACCATTCGATGAAATGAAAGGAAATATAAAAGCGATTGAACCTTATAATAAAGAAGAAATCATAAAAAAAATTGGACTCGCTGAATTTACAAAAAAATATCTCGCCGGTGCGATATATCCGGAAATATAGGAGATATTATGCTAAACTTAAAACTAACTATAGATCTACTCCCAAAAGGGGCTTGGAACAATGACTTCAGCAAAACATTACCTAAAAAGGAGTGGGATGTTTTAAGAAATCATTGTTATAAAAGAGCAAACCACAAATGTCAAATTTGTGGCTTTAAAACTGATAATTTAGACGCTCACGAAGTTTGGTCTTTTGATATTAATAGCAAAACTCAAACTCTAAAAGATATTATTGCAATTTGCAGTAAGTGTCATGGCGTAAAACATATCAAAAATTCCCAGAGACTGGGATTTGAAGAAGAAACAAAAAGACACTTTATGAAGGTTAATAATTGCAGCGAATTAGATTATGCGTCTTCCTTGGCACAGGCGCAAATGAAATTTGAAGAATTAAACAAAATTTATCGTTGGAAAATAGTCGCTGACTTAACTAAGTTTGGCCTTAAAAATTCATCTATAAATAAAAGAAATATCCCTTTAATAAGAAGTGTTTATGAAAATATTGATTGGAAAACAATTCTATTTGAAGATAAAAAAAGATTGTTTTATCTTAAACGATCCATCCCGCCCAAATTTTGGTTTAATCCTCCAAAAATAATATCCATTAACATTGATAACTATCAGGGAACTATAGAAATTTTAAGTCATGATGTCAATAAAATTGAATGGTTCTTAGATAAGCAAAGAATAAAAACAAAATATAATCTTGTAGGAAAATTTAGAACTTTCCTAAACGTTGAAAATCTACAAGGGAAAGAACTGACTTTTACTTTATTTGGTGAAGGAGGTTCAACTTCTTCTAAAACATTTGAACTTTTACCACAGGAGGTGCTATAATGGGAATGTGTTCACCGAGCGGCGGAATTGAAAGCGTAATAAGCAAAATAGGAGATTTAAAAGCTATAGGGGATCCGAACACTCGTATAGATCTAAAAGATGATCAAGACGAACTTATACAACAAAGATGGTATGGCCCGGATGGTAGAGCTACCATGAACAGAGATTGGAAACACAAAGATGGCAATCCACGAAAGCCACATATATTCCCTCATGACCATCCATGGAATTGGAATCAAAATAGTCCTAGGCAAATTTATGATGAAAATAGGGAAATAAGTTCTGATTATTGCTAAAAAGGAGGTTGAAATGGGTTATAAAATACATAAATATAATATACAAACAAGATGTCCCGTTTGTAATGGTTTAATTTTTATGGACTCTAATGGGAATGGAGAAAAATGTCCTAACTGTTCCTGGGTTAAAAGTACTATTCATGAAGAATTCCCAGACAGGATAATTTGCCCAAACTTAATATCTTTAAATAAGGCAAAGCAACTATATCGTACAGGTAAACCTTTTACTCCTGACTTTAACGATTTTATTGAAGGATTCAACTTTTATGGAGAAATGGAATTTACTTATAAAGAAACCGTTTATTGTTTAATGGCCGTGCAAGATATAGGTCTAGAATTTTGGGGAATAAACACAAGTTTATATGAAACATTTAAAGACATAGAAGAGTTTAAACAAAAAGCACAAATTGACAATAAACTTGTAAAAAATATTTGGAATGAGGTTAAAAATGCCCATTGGTTACAGTAAATAAAAAAGACGATGTAACCGAAGCGTTTTAGCACACCCTTTATCTTTACTTCCGCTTTTTATTAATAAGAAAAGCTCCAAATAAGTGCAGCTTTTCTTTTTTTACTTGACTTTTGCCGTGTAATTTTAGATAATATTAATATGAAAAAGATATTTGTGCTGATTTTAATAATAAATATGTTTATTTTGTCACTTAGCTTTCCGCAAAGTGTGTCTTTTGCCGATGCCCAGTATGTTACAATTAATACAAGCTACTCATATCTTTACAAAGACGCTACTCACACTGAGCATTATGATTTTAAAATTAGCGGTGGCGAAAAGCTGGTTTTATTGGAAGAAAATTCGGACTACTATAAAATATCATATACATATGAAAACACCGAATATATAGGATATATTCCCGCTGAAATCGCCGGTATTTATCACGACGATCAAGAAGAAATCCCAGTATATAACGGGGAAATAATTAAAAAGACAGATGTATACACTTTAGATGGAACTCTTATGGAAAATATTTCTCTTGATCCTGGACACGAAATATACATCTATGAAGGATTTAATTCTGAAAAAGAATTTACAAAGATTAAATTTAGCTTTAACGGAAACGTCTACATCGGTCAAGTAGAAACAGTAAACCTCTCGCCAAACGGCGTAAACAAAGGCGTCATCATTGCTTTTAGTATAATCACAGCAATCGTTGGAGTTATCCTCATAATGCTTGGATTTAAGAAGAAAAAAAAGTGGCACAAATTATTGAAAAAGAAAGAAAAATAAATTACTCTTTTTGAAAAAAAGGAGTTTTTTTATGAAAATAGACATGAATAATGAATTAGGCCAGCTCAGAAAATCTGTCTGGGCCTTAACTCGAGAGGCTCTTGAAAACATCAAGGCTACTCTCGAAAAACTTGATATTTCCGCTCTCGAGTCACTTCAAGAGCAAGTCGAGGTTATCAATTCCCTTCCAAGTAAGGTCCAAGCAAATATTGACAGCATTTCAAATTTGCAGGACACAAAAGTTGACAAGGTCGAAGGAAAACAGCTGTCAACAAACGACTTTACAACTGAGGAAAAAGTCAAACTTGCAACTCTAGGCTCAGGATCATCGGGCGGAGAAATCCCAGAAGGCGTAGTTGTAGACAAAAATTACGTGCACACAGACAACAACTACACTACTGATGAAAAAACAAAACTCGCAGGAATTGAGGAAGGGGCGGACAAAACAGTTCTCCCAGAAAATCTTGTGACAGACGCGGACTATGTTCACACTGACAATAATTTTACAGATGCGCAAAAGACTAAACTTGCTGGAATCGAAGAAGGTGCGAATAAAACTGTTCTTCCAAAAAATATTGTAACAGACTCTAGCTATGTTCACACTGACAACAACTTTACTCTTTCTCACAGAATCAAGCTTGAAGGAATAGAAGCGGGTGCAACAAAAAACATTCTTCCCGATTACATTGTAAGCGACCAAAACTACGTTCACACCGACTGCAATTACACCGCTGACGATAGGCAAAAACTTTTAAACATAGAAGAGCAAGCAAACAAATACGTTCTTCCTTCGGACGTCGCCAGAACTAATCAAATAAAGACATATCTTTCTGAGATGATTGATGATAACTATCACCGCGTTGTAACAGATAAAGAAAAGGACGCTTGGAACGCTAAAGCCGACGATTCGTCACTTGCTGCTATCGCAAAAACAGGTGCATTCACCGATTTGGTGGGTTGTCCTATAGAAAACGTCGAATTGGTAAACTCCCTTCTTATTGTTACGCTCCCGACAAGCGATACAGAAACAACATCGGAGGAATAGTATGCCAATTCAAATTAATGGAATCCGCCCAGATCGAGTAAAAACAACGACAAGAGAATGCTATGCCGTTTATGTAAAAAAGGGCGACGAAATAATGACTTGCGTGTGGGCAAGAAGAGTTCCTATTGAAATAGTAAATCCAGAAAACGGATATGCAACTATTAAAAGAATTGAGACCACCGCTGAAGAGGACGACACAGTTGTTGTTAAAAACAATGGATATGTGTACTTTGAAGATAACTTAGAAATAACTTGCACAGCATATAAACCTGCCGAATACGACTTTGATAGAGTTAAAATTGAATTTGTAGGAACAAAAAATTATACTAGATACGTCTCTCCATGTAACTTTTTTATTCATGAAACAGACTTAGTTGATACAACTAAAGTTGTCTTCACCCCTTCCTTTAAAACACATGTAAAATCATGGCACACTGTTTGGACGGGTACATATTCGTTCCCTACAAGCAGGTCATATAACAGCTATCAAGAAACAAAATATGTACCAGAGGGATATCAGTCAATTGACGACGAAAGCATGACGCGACTAACCGGCGAGCTACATAGAATAAAGGGCTCTTCGGACACAGTTGTAAAAACATTTACTAGAGCAGTTGGATCTCAAACAATTTCTGATAACACCGTTGAGCAATATCTTATGGTCAAACCTAATTATCTCGTATCTAAAGTTAGGTCAGCTAAAATTTTGCTTACTACTTACACCTATTATTGGAAAATAACAAAAATTGAACAGTTCTACTAATTCATTTGCAAAAAGGAATATATTAATGTAAAATATCCATGAGAGGTTAATATGAATAGAATTGTAGTTATTACAGGCGCATCAAGCGGAATTGGACTAAAAACTGCCGAGCTTTTTAAAAATAACGGAGACAAAGTAATAAATATTTCCAAAACGCAGGGCGAAATTGGAGATAAAAACTATGTCGCAGATGTATCAAATTCCGATGAGGTGTCCGCCGCTTTTGAAGAAATAAAAAATGAATATGGAAGAATCGATATCCTCATAAACAACGCAGGCTACGGCATGTCGGGAGTCACTGAACTTTTATCTGCCGAAGAGTGTGAGAATATTTTTAAGGTTAACTATTTTGGAACACTGACATGTATTCAAAAAGCCCTTCCTCTTATGCAAAAAGGAGGAAAGATTATCAATCTAGGAAGTGCAATGGCACTCTTCCCTATTCCTTTTAGAGCTATGTATGGTGCAAGCAAATCTGCCGTTGTAAATCTTTCATACAGTCTTAGAATGGAGCTTAAACCTTTGGGCATTGATGTAACTGTTATGTGCCCAGGAAACACAAAGACAAACTTTACAAAAAACAGAGTGAAAGAATTTAAAACAAATGAGAGATATGGAGATAGAATCTCCGTCGCTACAAACAAAATTGACAAGGGCGACGACAAGCGCATGCTTCCGATTGTTGTGGCAAAAGCAATATACAAACAAGCAAACAAAAAACGCTCAAAGCCAATGGTCATCGTGGGCAGGAAATATAAACTTCTATACTTCGTTTCAAATCTTGCGCCTAAATCTTGGCTACTAAATATTACTGGAAAAATCTATGACGGAACAAGGAAATAAAGAGCATAAAATTATGCTCTTTTCTTATTTCTTGATATATGCAAGCTTTTTTTATTGTATCTAATTTTGAGATACTAATCATTAATAAAATTTACAAACCTTTTTCATTTCACTTCTCGTTTAAAAAAAAGTTATTAGAAAAAAGTTTGAAAAATTGATTAAAAACACTTGAAAAAAAATGAATAATCTAGTATAATGTCAATGTTCCCAAAGAATATGGAGGTTTGGCTGAGCGGTCGAAAGCGGCGGTCTTGAAAACCGTTGTACCCTTGCGGGTACCTGGGGTTCGAATCCCTAAGCCTCCGCCAATCAAAAGAAAAAAGCTGTAAGGCTTTTTTTCTTTTGCAATGATATTTCCGTAAGCGGAGAAGATATTCACTTAGTGAATGATATTTCAACGGATTTGCTAAAAGGAAATTGATTTGCGAATGAAATAAACACAGCAACATCTCATAGTTCATATCGTAGGAAGTTTTCGCCAAGATCCCGACTGGGCGATAGAGGTCACCGACTCACGAACTCAAGGGGAAGACTGGTTTCTCTACGCATACATCTTAAATCCACTTTCGTCTGGTGAAAATAGTTTAGATGATGCATTAATTTTTAAAAAGGATAACAGCGAATATGTCCTCTCCGAAACTCCGCTCTTGGTTTACTCAGGCAAAAGAACTCGGGACGCGCAAGTTACAAAAATTTCATGGCAGGACATCGAATGATTTTTGCTAAAATTACAGGACATCTCATATTCTCCTGGAGATTATCAAACTTAAATTTTATGGAGAGTGAGCTTCCAGCAGCTAAACTAAGTCCACCTCGCTACAAACACTTTTAACCAGTTGCAATTTCTATGAATAAAATGATATTGGAGGATGTTATGTCAGTATTAAATACGGCACACTTGACGTCAAAAATTACAGATCAAGAAGGGAATCAAGTTGAAGTAAGTAACAAGAGCAATATTTTAAGAACGGACAATGTTAATTCTGACATCGTAATCACAAAATCTGCTGTAAAAAATTGGGTTATCCCAAAATAGAAAATCACACTAACAACTACTATTGTCAACAATATGTCTACAAACATTTCCAACATGGTCGTGTTCGCTACGATCGGTAATGGTGCAAATTTCGTAGAAGGAAGCGTTAAGATAGGAACTGTCGATTATCCTAATTACAACATAGAAACAGGGTTCACTCCTTCTGTTACAATCGGAGCTCTTGGCGGCGAAATGGTGATAACCTATGATTTAGAAATTGAAGAATATCCCGAAGTTAGTGATGTGACTTGCAGCACAACGATTGGATTTACTCTTGACAGCAAGCAGTATGAGCTAAGCTCAAACGACCTTAAATTAGAGATTCTTGAAAACGAGATTGTTTTGCTAAAAACCGCCGACGCTAAAGCTGTAAAGACAGGAGATATCTTAACTTACACAATTGCAATTTCTAATAGCGGAAAACTCAAGAACATGGAGCTATTCTTCACAGATCCAATTCCTGACGGCACAACGTTTGTGGAAGGAAGTGTAACTGTCGACGATATCGCTCATGCAGATTACAATCCAGAAACAGGATTTAACCTTGATGACTTAGACATTGATAAAGCTATAACTATTAAGTTTAAAGTTCAAGTGGATTAATCTTACTTTAATTAAAAAAATAGGGCTTAATGCTCTATTTTTTTTATTCAAAATCCCGCAATATGAACAGATTTTAAAATACTTTATTTTAAAAACGAATAAAGATTTCTTATCTCCTCTTTAAAATTTTCTTTTGTTGAATTAAAAATTATATAATCCTTAAAGCTCTTACATAGATAAATTTTTACGCTGTCATCATTTTGAGCAAAGCAAATATATCCACTTGAACTTTTATCATTTTTTGAAATTAGTGTCCCCTCTTTCTGAGGAGCAAAAATAGACTTGACATTGAGTTTTACATTGGTGCCACTCAAAATATTTGCACACTCCTCGTGCACAACCTTTGCGTCCAATGATGTCATAAGTTTAAGATCATTGTATGACAAAGTTTTTATTGGACGAGATTTTAAAACGCTAGGATTGACTTCAAAAATTCCCTCAATATCTGTCCAGTTTTCATAAATCTCAGCATCTAGGAGATAAGACACAAGCGCACCTGAAACGTCCCCTCCGCCACGTGAAAACAGTTTTATTTTCCCATTCTCTATGGCATAAAATCCTGGCACAACTATTCGCCCATATTTACTAAGATAAAATTTTGCTCTACTTCTAGATTTATCAAAGTCTAATGCTCCGCCACTATAAAACAGAAGTTTCTCTGCGGGCACAAATTTTATATTCAAATATTTTGACATTATGTAGGCCGTTAAAAATTCGCCACGAGAAAGAAGTTTGCTTCTGTCTTTTGTTTTTAAATATTCATTAAAAATTTCACATAGTCGGCTTTTTATTTTTACTCTTACGCCAGTAAATTTAAGAAGCTTTTTATATTTTTCAAGGATTTTCTCCCTTGCACTTTGGGCTCCGTTTGAATAGGCAATTAAAAGGTCTGTGACTTTTTTGTCTTCTTTGCTCTCACGTCCTATTGCAGAAAAGACAAAACCCTTCCTGTCCGTGTCACGGGCAAGTTCTTTTATGTTTTTAATTGCCTCGGGCAGAGCCGTGCAGCTGCCGCCGAATTTACATACTATCATTTTCGGCTAAGTAGCAGCTCTAAAATCTGCACTCCGTTTTGAGCCGCCCCTTTTCGAAGATTATCTGAACAGACGAAGATGTCAAATGAGTTTTTGTCATAGCTTTCCCTTATTCTTCCAACTAAGACATCATCCTGCCCTTTTGTAAAGTATGGCATAGGAAAATCTGGAGCATTATCCACGACTTTAACGCCTTTTGTCTCAAGTAAGATTTTCTTTATCTCTTCTAAACCTGTATCTTTTCTTGTCTTAAAATGAATTGAAATGCTATGGCAAACTTTTATCGGAATTCTCACGCACGTTGCACAGATTTTTATATCTTTGTCGTTCAAGATCTTCCTTGTTTCAAACAGCATTTTATTTTCCTCGGTAGAGCTTCCCTTTTCATCAATTGAACCAATTTGTGGAATGACATTATCGCAAATAGGATACTTAAAAGATTTAAGTTTGCTTCTCTTTTTAGTCTTCATATCGTCAATAGCTACTTTACCCGCACCGCTTACGGCCTGACATGTCGAATAGACTATCTCTTTTAATCCCAGTCTCTTATGAATTTCATAAAGGGCCATGACGGCTGCTGCTGTGGAACAGTTTGGATTGCAAATCAGGCTCCCTTTCGCGTCATCTCCATTTATTTCTGGAACAATGAGTGGAAATTTTGACCTATAAAGCGAAGAAAAATCAATGACTCTTGTGCCTTGTTCTAAAAATTTTGGAACAAAACACTTTGAGACTTCCTCTCTTGTACAAAAGAGCGCATAGTCAAACTTTTCATTCTTTAAGACGTCCTCTTCCAAAGTTCTGACCTTGTATTTCTTTCGGCCAATATGTAAAATCGTTCCTTCATTTTTCTTTGTTGCAAATAGATAGAAATTGTTTTTATCAAGCTTTCTTTCCTTCAAAATTTTTAAAACAGTTCGCCCTACAATTCCCGTTGCACCAACGATAGCAATATTTTTCTTCATGCTCCACCTCACAAATTCTATATGAATTTCTGAGCGTGATTGCTAAAATTTTTCGCTAAAACTTAACAATTAAGCTTTCTAAAACATAGAAAGAACGAGAAAGGAGAAACAAAATGAAGATTTTACTTGTGGGCTCGCTCGGCAAAATGGGCAGAGAAATTACAAACGCGGTTGCGGAAACAGAGGATAAAATTGTTCTTGGAATAGATACAAAAGATGAGAAAAATAGTAGTTTTAAAACTTTTCACTCTCTTCCAAAAAAGCTGCCTCCTTTTGATGTGATTGTAGACTTCTCAACGGCAAAATCTAGAAAGGAGCTCTTTAATTTAGCTAAGGAAAGAAAAGTGCCTTATGGGCTATTTTCAACGGTTATATCAAGCGAAGATGAAAAAGATCTTAATGAACTTTCTAAATTTGTGCCGGTCCTTCAAACTAAAAACACAAGTTTAGGTGTTAACTTGCTTTATGAAATATTAAAAGATATCTGCCCTAGGCTCACGCAAGCCGATGCTGTTGTTACAGAATATCATCATAAGCAAAAACTGGATAGTCCAAGCGGCACGGCTAAGGAAATTGAGAAAATCTTAGAGGCAGAGGGAATTAATTTCATTTCTTCTGCTTTTAGAGTCGGAAATGAAAAAGGTTATCACAAGGTCCAATTTTTCTTTGGCGATGAAATTCTGGAAATATCGCACAGGGCAAACTCTCGCAAAATTTTCGCGGACGGTGCACTAAAATCTATCCACAAACTCTCCTCAAAGCCAGCTGGCCTGTACAACAATATCTTAGAGCTGTAAGGCACCCAAACTCATCTATACTCGTAGAAAAAGAAGAAATAATAGCAAAAAGCGAAAGTGTATCATGTTTACCAACACTTTCGCTTTTTGCCTGCCTTAATTCAGAATACTTAAAATAAAATGCCAATATTTCCATAAACGCAAATACGGATAATGCCGACAATAATGAGATGTAACGGATAATAAATATAGAAAAACCATTTCATCCATTTTGCTTTTCCTTTTTCGCCATTATATAATTTTAGGAACGGATAAACCAATAAAACGCCAATTTGAGCAAATGCATAGGTCTTGCTCACAAAGAATACACAGAAGTAATTTAAAAAACTCCCCCTTGTAATTAGAAAGAGTTTTAAAAACGTTTATTAACTAATTTATTTTGCAGACAAACTAGTTTATCCTTTAAGACCTTTTACTTGTCGGAACATATCTTCGATAACAATGTCATAAATTTCACCCAAAGTTGAACAATATTCAAGCACTTTCCAAGGCTCATTCGTATGATAGTGAATTTTAATAAGCTCACTGTCTCCAACAACGAGCAAACAGTCTCCAACGAAATTTGTATTGAAATAATCTTTAATTATCTCATCGTCCAAATCTTTCCCGTCAATCAAAAGTTGTGTGTCATAACGATAGTTAAGTTCTTCATCTTCATCCATTTTTAATTATCTCCTTTATATTTTCTCTTACACTATTTGGGCTAAATATTTTGCTTTAAATTTTCTAAAAAAATTTACTTTAAATCAATATTCTTCTAAGGCTAAAAGCACATACTCGTATGATCACAAAGCCTCGCATCACTTAGCTCAAACTATCTAATTATATTTTACATTATAAAAAAACTCTTGTCAAATGTTTGCTTGCGATGAAATTTCTTGGCTAAAAAGCTGCTTTTTGCCTTGGTAAAACAAAAATAGCACTTTTTAATCACTAATTTTCACCGCAAAATTCAATCAAAAAACAGCATCTGCTGGTGTGGCTCAGCGGTAGAGCACCACCTTGGTAAGGTGGGGGTCACGGGTCCGATTCCCGTCACCAGCTCCATTATCAAAAACCCTTGAAAACCCTTATTTTATGGGCATTTCAAGGGGTTTTTGTTTTGCAAAAAATTTTGCCAAATTTTAGGCTAAAAATACAATAGGTGTAGTAAACTGCTCCAAAAAGTGTAGTAAATTTGCATAAAAAAAGACCGAGAGTTCAATTTTTAAACTCTCGGTCTAATTCTTTCTAAATCTTCCTAAAACTAGTGTAATAGGT
>CALCWV010000029.1 GCA_937907645.1 uncultured Clostridia bacterium | reverse complement strand
AAGAATGGGAAATTTGTGAAAGAAAATTTATTGACATTAATGAACTACCAAACTACATTAAATGGTCAAAAGGCATAACATTTAGCAAACAGATAGAGTCTGCTGTACAGAATATGGCAAAGACATCTGCCCACGACTGCTACGAGTAAAGTTCTAAAAATCTCTCGCAAGAGCAGGGCTTCCAATCGTCACACTCCACTCACTTCGCCATACAAACATAACCTTGCAACTTATGGCAGGCGTAGACATGAAAAACAGTATCAGCCAGAGCTGGCCATAGCAAAACCTCAACCACAAGCGACTTTTACAGCCACTTCCTAAAGAATAGTGATATACATGCCAGCGAGATTATAAATAAAATATTTGAATAAAAAGATAAAAACCCTTCAAAGCATTGATTAATTGTGCTATAATAAAAATATGAAGCATAATTTATCTATGACATTTTTTGAAGACTCTATTTCGTATTATAATGCGGCCATTATTTTAAGTTCATGTGAACAAAGAAATATTGATGACCAACTATTTTTGACTCCAATTCTTTATTTATATAGGCATTCTGCCGAGTTGGTAATCAAAGCAATAATACTAAGTTATTTAGAAAGATTTTCAACCGAAAATTCAATAAAAGATTTTTTTCTTTATTCTGAATATGGTGAAAAAACCAAATTACAACTTATGAATTGTCATTCATTAAATTCTTTGTATTCTTGCTTGAAATATTTTGATAAGACTGAACGAATTGTAAGTGTGTTCGATGACAATGAGTTGGACTTTATAGATCGAGTAATTAAAGAAATTGAATTGATTGATAAGAACTCAGATTATTTTAGATATCCTATTGGTAAAAACAAAGAACAACACAAAAGAAGATTTTTAGCCGTGTCAGAAACGGATATAATGCCAGATTTAAGCAAAGTTTATCAAAATTTTATATATGAGGGACCTAATGACAAAGTGATAGCTTTTACATCAATTGAGCAAGAATATATAGAATTAAGTGAAAACATTAGAATTATGACAAATATTCTAATAAGAAAATACAAAAAAGACGACTAAATAAGCCGTCTTTTTTCTTTGGAAATTGGTGTGACTATGCAGATTTGAACTGCAGACCTATCGCTTAGGAGGCGATCGCTCTATCCAGCTGAGCTATAGCCACATGTCGGTGATTTTATTAAGGTTGGGTGAACTTTTGGTGAACTTTGGTTTCGTGTGAGTTTCAAGTAATTGCAAAATGTCAGTGTTTTAGGGGTGTTTAGCGATTTTTATTTTGTCCAAGTCGATACTTAGGAGGGAGTGCTCTATCCAGATGAGATACGGAGATACGTGGGTTGCAAAGTATTTTTGAAACAAGGGAGTGAGTTATTGTTGTTTCGTTCATGAGCAAAAGAATAAAAAGGGTTCTTTATTAATCCAAAAATTGGAGGGAAAAATTTAGTCTTTGTTTTGGTTTATAAGTTTTACTTAGAGATATTGATTGTTTAAATCTTGCGATAAATCAGTCCTCGATTGCTCTTTCAAATTCTAGCACAAAATGATATAAAAAGCAAACTGTACGAGAAAAAGAATTTCTAAAAAATTTATTTTTGTATTTTTCGTTAATATTATTGTCTTTTCGACAAAAATATTGTATAATGCTTGCATGTCTACAACTAAGAAAAACATTTTAATTTACTCACTTATAGGTGTATTCGCCGCAATATGTATTGCCTGTTTTTGCTGTATTAAATTTATCAAGTTTGGCAACAAATCCATCACAATTAATTGCGACGATTCTGTTACTTTAAATATTGGCGAGAGTTATCCTCTTGAGATTGAATGCTCTGATAGCGAAGCTCACTTGGAGTTTTCGACTGAGAACTCGGACATAATCAAAATTGTTGATCAAGAAATCACTGCACTATCCTCTGGAATTGCATACGTAAAAGTTAAAGCCGTTCACAATGATATATCTGGGAGCAAGAATATTAGAGTTGTAGTTGAGAATAACGATATTGACTTAAATATATCTCTGGCAGCTGAAACAGATCTCTATCTTATTGATAAGATGTACAACAAAGCTGCTGCCGATGGGTTTAACAATGCAGTCTACTACTCTACAAATGACAATGTGGATTTCATCTTGTCAAATAGCGACGTTGTATCAGTTTCAAAAGCATACAAAAAGATTACAGCTAAGAAGGAAGGCTCTGTCACAATCACTTTCTATTCGAAAGAAAATCCAACAATCAAATCTTCGCATATCATAAATGTTAAGTCTGTCGCACCAACATTTACTCTTACATCCAAGAGTAAAATCACTTTGGAAGTTGGCGAAACTGAAAAATTTAGTTTCAATATTTCACCTGTCTACTACACCGGCTCAGTTGAAATTACGACTAAAGTCGAAAATGAAGAAATTGCAACACTGAATAATGGTATTATCTCTGCGGTTAAAGCTGGAAACACAAAAATTTCAGTTTACATGAACGGCGAACTTGCTGAGGAAATTGAAGTTGTTGTAAATGCAAAGTATGTTCCATCATATACCCTACGCATTGTTCCATTCAAAAATTGTAGCTTTGACAATAATACTATCCATGCAAACAAGAAATCCTTTACTGTGAAGATCTACATCGAAAACGAGAAAGGCGAAATTGTTGACTCACTCTTCACTATTAGCGGTGCTGAGTACAACGTAGTAATGGGCAAATACTTCTTCAATGTATCTTCGAACACTTCATTCGTTGTTACAAGTGAAGCTCTTGGAATAAACGAAACGATAACAATTATTTTAAATTAATTACATCTCGCAAGAGATGTTTTTTTATTTAAAAGATTATCAACAAAATCTATTATTATCACGCATATCCCTATTTTATTGACAAAAACAGATATTTGTGCTATCTTATTCGCAGGAGAATGAAATAAATGAAAGACACTTTTTATATAACTACACCTATATATTATCCTAGCAGAAAATTCACCCTTGGAAATTGCTACACAACAGTGATTTGTGATGCTGTTGCAAGATACAACAAAATGAAAGGGAAAGATGTTTTCTTCCTTACTGGAACAGACGAGCACGGACAGAAAATCAGCAACTATGCAAAGGCTGCAGGCAAGACTGAAATGGAATATCTTGATGAAATTATTGCTGACGCAAAATCACTTTGGAAACTTTTAGATATTGATTACGATAAATTTATTAGAACAACAGATGAATATCACGTTAAAGCTATTCAGAAAATTTTTAAAGAGCTTTATGACAAAGGATATATCTATAAAGGCTCATACAAGGGACTTTACTGTGTTCCTTGCGAATCCTTCTGGACTGAAAGTCAACTAGTCAACGGATGCTGCCCTGACTGCGGAAGACCTGTTATTGCACAAGAAGAGGAAGCATATTTCTTTAAACTCAGTGCATTTACAGATAAGCTTCTCAAACTTTACAAAGAACATCCTGAATTTTTGGAGCCACAAACTAGAGTTAACGAAATGGTCAACAACTTCCTTAAACCTGGCTTAAGCGACCTTTGCGTTTCAAGAACAAGCGTAAAATGGGGTGTCCCTGTTGACTTCGATCCAGCTCACACAGTATATGTTTGGATCGACGCCCTTTTCAACTACATGACTGCTCTTGGATTTAAGTCAGACGACGAAAGTTTACTCAAAAAATACTGGCCTGCAGATATTCATATTATCGGAAAGGAAATTGTTCGTTTCCACGCAATTATTTGGCCTGCACTTCTCATGGCATTAGACCTTCCACTTCCAAAGAGAATTTTTGGACACGGCTGGATGTTATTTGGAGGAGATAAGCTTTCAAAGAGTAAAAACGTTGATTCAAAAGAATGCGTTGACCCAAGAATTCTCGCTCCAAGATACACTTCTGACGCTGTAAGATACATCTTGCTTAGAGAAATTCCTTTCGGTTCTGACGGCAACTATTCTACTGAAGCATTCCTGACGAGATTCAATGCAGACCTTGTAAATAACTATGGAAATCTTGTTTCAAGAACTTTCAGCATGCTCAAAAAGTACAATAATAGTGTAATTCCTGAAATGGGAGAGCTTGAGCAAATTGATAAAGAGCTTTTTGAGACAGTCGATCAAGAAATCAAAAATGTGGATAAATATATGGAAAACTTTGACGTTTCAAAGTCACTTATTTCTATATTCAACATCTTCTCTGCTGCAAATAAATATATCGAAGGAACAGAGCCTTTTAGATTAGCTAAAGATCCGGACAAAAAGGCTAGACTTGACACAATTTTAAGATGCTTACTTGAAGTAATTAGAAAGGGATCTCTTCTTCTCTATCCTTACTTGCCAAAATGCACAACAATTGCACTTTCAGCCTTCGGAATTGATCCAAAGGAAGACAAGTTCGAGCATTTACACGAATTTTCATTAAAAGCTGGAGAAACAATCTCACCTATCCCAATGCTATTCCCTAGACTTGATATCCAAAAAGAAATGGATGAATTAAGTCAATTAGCAGAATAATAACAATAAGGCAAAAAAATATGGAAGAAATTTACAGAATGGTCATACAAGACAAAAAACACAATTTTTATCTTGTAAGAGTAATGCGAGAGGATGAACTAACTATTGATGTCGCAGCTCATAAAATTCTTTTTAACAAGCAGATATATGAACTAGATCAAAAGATGGCGGGCTTCTGCATGCTCGAAACAAAGGACAATGAGTCGGTTGAGATGCTTTATGAAGTTGCGCCTGAATTCAGAGGAACTGGTCTGGGAAGTAGTCTTGTGGATTTCTCAAAAGATTTTGCAAAAATGAATGGCTATAAATATGCCGTTTTAAATAAGATTGAGAGACTTGTTCCCCACCCTATTGCAAAGAATTTGAAAGTCGACGGAAATCTTCAGTTGTATTTAAATCACAATTTTAAGCTGTCAGATCACATAGATGGGAAGGGGTTAAAGTTCAACATGTACTGCGATCTCGAGGAAGAGGAAAATATGTCTGCTGATGAGTATATGCTAAATATTTTAGACAATAAATTTGAAGCATCTAAACTTCGTGAAGTGTGAAATCGCAAAATATGCACTATTTTTATAGTGCTTTTTTGTTTTTTATAAATTACATATTGAAATTTAAATTAAAATATGATAGAATAAATTTATGTGAGGTAAATATGAATAAACTTTGGTTATATCCAGAAAACGAAACTCCTTTTCAGTTTAATCCTACTACAGAGGATGACAATCTTGAAGCAAGAATTGTGCTCAATCAATCCACAATTAACGAATATGCTGAGTCACATGGACCAAGCATCATTAATAAAGTGACAAAGAAGCAACTTGTCTTAAATGCTATCAGTGCAGCAGGGCTTGAACAGGAAGATTTTTCAAGCGAGCTTCCACCTTTCAGTGCCGATATAGAGCAAGAAAACTTACTCAGAATTGATGATTTCATGTCTGCTCAAAATTTACTTTTAAATAGGTTAAAGAAAGAGCCTTATCTTTATGTAGATCTTCTTCCATTTTTACACAAAGAGCTAAGCAAAAACAACCTAGATCTTTCTAGATACGAGATTGGTCATTTAAGAGATCAATATTCATCCACACCAGTTATTGGATATTTCACTCCTACTGAAGGAGCAAAGGTCGCATCTGAATTAAATTTTGCTATGTGCGAATGGGGATATGTAGACAGAACTGGAAAGAGCAATATGTTTGAGAAAATCGCAAAGTTACACGCTCAAATTGTAAGAATTCAACCTTTTGTAGATGGGAACAAGAGAATCGCATACTTAGTTACAAATGCAATGCTTGCTCTTCATGGATTCCCTACTATTGAACTATGTCATGGGCCAGAAGAAAACAAAAATTATAATGATAGTTTAAAGACAGCAATCGTTGGCAGGGATGTAACACCTCTTGCAAGAATCTTTGAAAACAAAGTCCTTGAGCAGCAAGAAGAAATCATTACAGCAATTAGGGTAAATGAAACTGAACATGCAATTAGTGATTTAAATAAAAATACAAATAGAACAAAGCAGTAAAAGGGTTCACAAAAATTTAAAAGACTAAATATTAAGAAAGAAGCATTGCAATTCGCAATGTTTTTTTTCAAAAAAAAGTTAAATATGTTGACAATAAAAACTGATTATGTTAAAATAATTTTGCATTTGAAGGGAAAACTTCTTTAGGGCAAGCTCCAAGTGCAACAGCCTTTCTTAGTGAGCCTTAGTTTGTGAGATCATATAAAAAGGTTCAGTCAATTTAATATCGTTTTGGAGAAGTACTCAAGAGGTCGAAGAGCACCATGGTGCCGGGGCACGCTAAAGCTTTGCCCGTTTCGTCGGAAAACTGTCCACTGGACACTTTTCTTGTTCGCCTCAACCCCCTGCTGCGGAACCTTAGCAGGCGAGCCTCATTTAGTGAGGTCTCAAAAAAAGGTTCAGTCAATTTAATATCGTTTTGGAGAAGTACTCAAGAGGTCGAAGA
>CALCWV010000028.1 GCA_937907645.1 uncultured Clostridia bacterium | reverse complement strand
ATTTTTTTTGTCATAATATTAAAATTTTAATAGACAAAGAGGGGTGTTATGGCAAGAAAAATCGTCTTTACAAGTGGCAAGGGTGGAGTTGGAAAAACCACTATATGCGCGAATTTAGGTGTAAGTTTAGCAGAACTTGGATTTAGAGTTGTGCTTCTTGATATGGATATCGGTCTTAATAATTTGGATGTTGTTATTGGCGTCGAAAAGCGTGTTTTATTCGACCTAAGCGATGTTGTGAGCGGAAGATGTAGGGTTAAACAAGCCCTCATTCAGGATTCAAAATTTCCAAATCTTTACATACTTCCTTCATCCAGTGGAAAGGTTGAAAATATCTCGAGCAGCAGTATAAAAAATGTCGTTAGCATTTTGGATTCCTCTTTTGACTATATCCTTTTAGACTGCCCGGCGGGAGTTGATGCAGGCTTTCACAGAGCCGTTTTTTCAGCGACTGAAGCTATTATTGTTGTGACTCCACATTTATCGAGTTTAAGGGATGCAAGCAAAGTTTTAACACTGCTAAATCAATATCATTTAGAGGCAAAGGGGCTTGTCATTAATAGAATGAGGGGAGATATGCTTCTTAACGGCGAAATGCTGGATATTCAGGATATTGTGAGGACGATCAAACTTCCCCTTTATGGAGTGATTCCAGAGGACGACGCTATAAGTAGGTCTTGCTCAGTGGGAAGTTTCCTCGAGTCCGTGGAGAGCGCCAGAGCGTTCACTTTGCTATGTGAAAACATCCATAATGGATCTAAGAAAGTGTATGACTGCACATACAAATATCGCGGCCTTATGGGATATATTAAAAGAAGTATAAGGAAGAGAGTATGAGAGAAAGAATTGAGGAAAACAGAGTTTTTAGCATAATAAAACGGGATGCGAAAAACGATCCCGAAAAAATAGTTCCTTCATTAAGAAGTGAAATAAAGCAAATCGCAGAGGATTATCTCGTTCTTAGCGGAGATGTTAAACTGAGATATAGGCTTACAGATGAAGGATATGTTTTTATGGTGGAAATTCCTGCAAGTTCAATAAAAACATTGTTCTATTTTTAGTTATAAAAAATGGTGATTGTCTTCTTTTCCAATTAAGCAAGTTGGAACATCTATGATAGAATATGCGCCAGGGGAAAGCTTTTTCAGTGGTGGTGTATAGGCAAGTAAAATCTTGGCGGTCATCATCGGGTTATCGTTCATTTTTAGGTGGAATGACCCCTCAAGTCCTTCGCTACTACATAATACTTCGCCCTCGTGATACATCTTCTTTTTAAGCTCTTTTATCTCGTCCAAAGGCACTTGATTTATTATGACCTTTTGATCTTTAAAATAGTTTTCTGTGTTTAAAATATCCTTTTCGATTTCCTCAAATGTTCTTGTGCCGTCAAGGGAAATGTAGCAGTGACGCTCATGCATGAAATTACTATCAATCTCTGAACCAGGGAAGAGCATAACCTGCTTCTTTGCTTCTTCATTTGGAACAGTAAACTGAATGGCATCCAAAATTCCGGGGATGTTTCTCAAAGCTTCGCTGTGTCCCTGACTCACTCCTTTGCCCCAGAATGTGTAGGCGGTTGAATCAAAGACGTTTGAGAGAAGGGTTCTTACAACGCTAAAAAGTCCGGGATCCCAGCCACAGGAATATATTGCTGTGTGATTGTATTTTTTCGCAACTTTATCAAGATTTTCTCCGTGCTCTTTAATTCTTGCGTGTGTGTCAAAAGTGTCAATTATGTTGAAATATTTTAACATGTCCGGCGATTGCCACTGCAGATCCTCTTGCGAACCGCCGCACATGATCATAACATCAATTTTTTCAGCATATAATGGGGCATTAGAGTAATTTTCCACAGGCGTTTGATATTGACTGATAACGTGATTACGCCTCGTGAAAATAGCTACTATTTCATTTTGATTATTTGCGATTATTTCGCGTTCAATGGCTTTGCCTAAATTGCCATATCCACATATTCCAAATTTCATATAAACTCCTTTTACGCATTTATATATGAGTTTAAAGAAATGATTTGTTAAACAAAAGATTAAAGAAATGAAGATATAACTTGGAGGTAAAAATGGGGAGAAATATAAAGGAGTAGACAAACTTACTTTTGCTAAGATACGCTGATCCCGCACTTTCAGAAAAAGAAAAGAGAAAAATTGAAAATGAAATAATTGAGTTGAACGTTCCTTTGCTTAATAATCTAGTGAAGAAATATATTCAAGATAAGGCGTGAGGCAAGATATAATCAAAGACAGCTTGAAGAGATGAAAAAATATCTTGAAGATGATAAAATTCAAGATGAAGAAAATAAAGAATATACTGACAATGTCCTAGAGATGCCGAACATAGAGGAAAAGCCGAGTATTAAGACAAAATAGTTAAAAACGTGGCATATGCTGCGTTTTTTAATTTAAAAAAGAATGATTGTTAAATATTTTTCTGTTAAAAGCTAAGTAAATTAACATAAAAAAGGGAATTAGACTTTATAAAAATTCTAGATGTAGATTAAAAAAAAGAAGGACATTCCTTCCTTTTTAATTTTGTTTTTTGATGTATTCAATTACTTTAGGTGCGCAGATTAAGAACCAGCTAGAATACTTAGTTGGATTTTTGACTAAATCATTTGCAAGAGCGTCTACATTTGTCCACTCAAGGGCGCAAACTTCCTCGGGATTGATTTTGTATGAGCCAGAGTACTCGCCAACGATTACATGGTCATATTCGTATTCATAGAGATTATCGCTAAACTTTGTGAGATATGTGAAAGTGAAGAGCTCTTTAAGATTGTCTTCAGAGAGTTTCACTCCAATCTCCTCATCAAGTCTTTCACTTGCATCTTTTAAAATATTTTCTGTTCGAGGGTGACTGCAACAGGTGTTTGCCCAGAGTCCACCAGAATGATATTTGCTTAGCGCGCGCTGCTGAATGAGGAGTTTGTCTTTGGAATATAAAAAGACAGAAAATGCGCGGTGCAAGATAGGTTTTTCATGTGCTTTCTGTTTTGGAATTGTGCCTTGAGGCTCATCGAAAATATTTACTTTAATTAGCTTATCCATACTAACAAGATATCATATTTTCATGGAAAATAAAACTAATTTAGAAAATTATTTATTAAAATTATTGAAGAAAAATGGCAAAAGTTATTTTTCTTTCACTTTGCCATTTTTGACCAAGAAGCCGTTTGTTAAAATGTTTACAGTAGTCGGCTTTTTCTGCATGAAAACTCTAAGCTTTTTCCCATTTTCAAGGGTGACTTCATAAAGGCAGAATCCGATTATATTTAAAAGCGGATTAATATAAAACATTTCGTTTTTTACATATACAATTCCGATTATGACAAGAATCAGCACATAGACAACTGCCATGCTAATAAATTCCAGCTCAAAAGCGAGGGCAAAGAGCACAAACAGAGGGAAGTAGGGGAGAAAATTCTCTCTAGTTATATTTTTGTAGCTTTTAATTTCGACCGTCTGATAGTTAGTCTTTTTATAAAGATAAAAGATAGAGATTGAGCCCAAAATAATTAAAATTAGGTTGATGCTAAGCATGACAGAATTTGTGATATTGAAGGATAAATTTCCGTTTGCAATATCAATAATCTCCTTAACAATAATCAAAAAATATAGCGGGATGAAACTACTAATATATAGAGAAATATTTAGATACAACTTATTCATATCCCAATTATTTCCCTTTCCCCGCCACTTTAAACCTCGGAGAAGAGGTTTATTATTTTTAATCCTTTTTTCTTTGCATAAGAAAGAATTCTCTTTGATCCGCTGTTTTTGACTTTTTCATCAACATAGCATACTAAAATATCACAATTTTCAATCATTTGTTTGTTACTAGAAATTATTCTATTTTTATAAAACTCATCTTCAATATAATACATTGTTGTTTTTACATCCTCATATGGAGTGTAAACTTCACGCCCGAAAATATCTTCAGTTATTTGTTTTTTTATTTGATTTAAGCTAGTAATAACGACCTCAATCTCTATATTATATATATTTTGACCTAAGAGATCTACAGCAGCGTAATGCTAATTTATCAAAGTTTCCATGTGTTCCCATTGTAAAAAAGTTATATCCATTATTTATTAAGTTTTCAATAGTTTCTGTTAGTTTATTGTCCAATTTCATTTGACTAACATTTCGATGTCCAATAAATGCTACTTTTTTGTTCATATTATATCCTCACGATATGTATTATAACATATTTTTCCCTTATACTACAAACATTTTGTATTTTTACTATAAAAAACATAAATAATTATCTCTATTACTACAAATGTTGAGATCGCGAGAGTTTTAAAATATAAGTAGGAGATTAATCATGGACTATAAACAAATAATCGAAAGGCTTTCTTTAATTAGAACAAGAAAGAATTTATCATCAAGGGAACTCGGCAGAATGATTGGAAATTCTGACACTTATTTTTACAAAGTTGAAGATGGTTCAATAATCCTAAATTTGCCAAAGCTATTAGAAATTTTAGAGGCTTTAGAAATTAGTACCGAAGAGTTTTTCTATGATGATTTTGAAAATTACAAAAAGGATAAAGAAATTTTAAGTATAACAAAGTCCTTATCAAAAGAGGAATTAGAAGCCTTAGTTGTTCTGTTGAAAAGGAAGAAATAATATATAAAACTCCGCATAGGGGATATCATTGCGTTAGCAATTTCACTGAACTGTGAGGCTTAATTTCATTGTAAATAAAAAAGAAAGTCGACATGACTTTCTTTTTTATTTACTTGGTGCCGAAGGCGGGATTTGAACCCGCATGGTTTCCCGCACGATTTTGAGTCGTGTGCGTCTGCCGTTCCGCCACTTCGGCATATTTGTGTTGAAGTGGAAAATATAAAATTAAAGTGAGGGGAGTAACGACTCCTTTTGAGCGCCCCGCGTAGACGAACGTTGCCGCTGTCCACTTCGGCATATGTGTGATGAAGTGGAAAATATAAAATTAAAGTGAGGGGAGTAACGACTCCTTTTGAGCGCCCCGCGCCAGTGGGAGTTGCCGCTGTCCACTTCGGCATATTTGTGGTGAAGTGGATGTTTCCTCTCTTTGCACATAATTATGCAGCAGATTACGTTTAAAATATTATCATATATTGAAAAAAATATCAAGTGATTTTAACGAAAAAAACATTTTAATTTCTTGCGACTTGCAAGAGGAATTTAACGGCGTTTTTAGTACTTAATTATTGTGAATGAAAACAAGGGAGGCTTATCACTCAGCTTGAATATATATCACAACCCAAATAATATCCCCGTTATTATTTGACCAGTTAGTGAAGAGCTAACATATACAAAATACAATACAAATTGCGACAACTTTCATCGCAAAAACATAGGTAAATTTTTCAAATCTTTTAGAAGTGGGTTTTCAAAAAGTCACATGTTTTTTCTGCGTTTTTTGTCGAAAATTCGTCAAATTGGCGAAAATTCGACGGCAAAATACATGGATTTTGTAAAATATGAAAATAATTTTGTAAAAAAGTGGCAGTAAGGTTTGACTATTTACCTTTCGAATTTTATAATTTTGGTATATCACAAAAGGGGGGTAAATATGGTAAAGAATATTTGGGCAAAAACTATTCTAAAATCCTATAGATATTTAGAAAGAATTGCTGATGCTATTGACAGAATGATAGAAAATAGGGGACTGTTTTCTATGAGCATGAATAGCAGTAATTATTACTACAACAACATCATGAGCGTGGCTGATAAAATTATTGAGCTTAGCGAAAGAAAGATTAAGCTTATTAATTTAAAACTCTTGACTGAGAGAGCTTTAACTATGTGCGGAAGAGAGCCAGCTAACTTGCTCATTTCAAAATATATTAACGGAAAAAACAATGAGGAAATTATGATTAGATATAATTTTCCTCCAAGAACTTTCTTTAGAAAAATCGAGAAAGCAGAAGCCAAGTTTGAAAGAGCTCTGGACTGCATGGGATATAACTATGAAAATTTAGAAAAATATCTCGGAAGCGAAGAGTGGCTTCTAGCTTTGAAAAGCAAATATCAGCAGACGAACGGACTTAAAGAAATAAGCGTTCCAGAGGTTAAAATGGAGCGCCTTGCAGTTTGTTAAATATCGTCTTCGTTGAATTCAAAATAGTCGTGTTTAGGGCGCTTGATTACACGTTTTGCGACAGGTTTTGAGCTCTTCTTCTTGACGAGAAGTAGGGCAATTATAAGGCAGGGAACAATGCAGCAGATAACTATCAAAACGGTGGTCAGTGAAGACTTTGTTTGAGCCATTTGCTGTACGTCATCTTTAAACAATTCTTCCATACATGGGGTGTAAGATTCCGTGTTTGGAACAATCTCTGTGAGCTGGTCGCAGTAGTAAGAAAATACATAGCCAGTGTAATAATTTTCCTCGACTTTGTATCTGCAGTAATACCAAATATTGGTCGATTTTGGAAGAAGCTCTTGGCCTTCCATTTCGCCATAATATGTAGTTATTTCAGTGAGGGCGGAGAGCGATTTTATGCTCGAACTAGAGTCTGGAGAAGAATATAAACTGGTGTCTGTAAAGATCCTAAATGAAGTGTTTGCAAAAGGGTAGTTTGGTTGCTCGTTTACAGGAATAACAGAGCTTTTCAAAACAAATCCTTCAATACTTGAATACTTCGCACGATAAAAATCTTGATTGCCATTTCCTAGCAATAAGACGTAATATGACGACGGAACTTCAAAGAGTTTATATTTGTCACTCTTGATTGGTGAAGAGTAAAAATATACGTTGTCGTTTGCCTTTGCATAGTAGGATTTTGAATCGGCATAAGATGTTTCTCGCACTGGAGTTTGCGAGAGGAAAATAAGAAATAAAAGTGATAAAAATATTAATCTTTTCATAGCTTCATTTTACATCAATATTTTGTATAACAAAAGTAAAAAAATGTCGCTATTTAAGGATTATTATTTTTTATAATCGAAAATCAAAAAGAGGGAATATGAGCGATTTATTGAAAAAATTAGAGAAAATTAACAGTGAAATTCAGCGTAGAAAGAATGATAATCTAATGAAATATAATACAGGAGATAAAATACATTTTAAGCAGCTTGAATTTCACAAAAACAAGAAGAGAAATCGGTGGGTTTTTGGTGGGAATAGAACAGGTAAAACTGAGTGCGGCGCAGTTGAGGTTGTCTATATGGCGAGAGGGGTTCATCCATATAGGGAAAATCGAAAAAATACTAGCGGCTGGGTCGTGAGTTTGTCAAGACAGGTGCAACGAGATGTCGCGCAGCAAAAAATTCTGCATTACTTAAATCCTAGGTATATCGAAAAAATAGTCATGACTTCGGGAAGCAAAGAGAGTCCTGAAAGCGGAATGATAGATTTTATTTTAGTTAAAAATTCCTTCGGAGGACTGAGTAAAATTGGTTTCAGAAATTGCGAGCAGGGGCGTGATAAATTTCAAGGCGCGAGCCTAGATTATGTCTGGTTTGACGAAGAGCCTCCCTTTGAAATCTATATGGAATGCAAGATGCGTGTCTTAGATAAAAAAGGGGATATATTTGGAACAATGACACCTCTAAAAGGTCTCACATGGGTCTATAATGAAATCTATTTAAACGAGTCAAATTCCAGTGAGGTTTGGTGCGAGCATATGCAGTGGGAAGACAATCCCTTTCTTGACAAAAAGGAACTCGAGGAGCTGACTTCAACAATGTCAGAGGAGGAGCTTGAGGGAAGGAAGTATGGCAAGTTTGTGAACTCTTCTGGTATGGTCTATAGCGAGTTCGACGAGAACGTCCACGTCATTGATCCTTTCGATGTGCCTAGGGAATGGTATGATAATATTTCCATTGACCCAGGACTAAACAATCCGCTTTCGGCTCACTGGTATGCCAGGGATTTTGACGGAAACGTCTATGTAATTGCGGAGCATTTCGAAGCGAAGAAAGACGTTGCTTATCACGCGGAGAGAATCAAGAGTATTTCGGAAAGACTAGGTTGGCATCACGCAAGCAATGGGATGTTGAGTGCGCTAATTGATAGTGCAGCGAGTCAAAGAACGCTTGCAAGTGAAAAGAATGTTGTTGAGCTGTTCTATGACAATGGCATCCTTGTTTCTCCAAAAGTAAACAAGGACATGTTTAGCGGAATCTCCGTTGTAAAATCCTTTTTGAAAAGTGCAGACGGGAAAACAAAGCTCTTTATTTTCAGAAACTGCCAGAACATGATTAAAGAATTTAAAACCTATTGGTGGGGCGATGGAGATCTGCCTATAAAGAAGGACGACCACGCGCTTGACGAATTAAGATATTATTTAATGTCAATAAAAGGGCAGTTCAGCAAAAACCACTTTGAAAAGGTACAAAAAACGGCTATTCAAAAGAATAAGGAAAAACTGCTAAGATACAATCGAATAAACACAAAAAAGTACAGGATTTAAGCTTTTAATAGGGATAATTAATTTCTTTAGTAAGTTGTCAGCAGCAGGGTAAAACTACTAATTTTGTAAATTTTAGAAATTTTAGATAAAACTTTACACTAAAAATAAAATTTCGCAAATATTGTTCAATTTATTTGGAAAAATAAATTTAATATGTTAAACTTGCTAATGAACATGAAGAAAAGATATAAAGTTTTGGGAATGCTTGCATTTCCTCTATTAGCTGCTATGGCTATTATTCCACCAGTTTCCATTGGGGGGCAAACTGTTTCAGCGGATACGACCGAAATTGTAAATATTAACAATGAGACAGGTCTAAAGGCGATAGTTGCTGATTACACAAAGAGTTATAAACTAACGGGAGATATAACTTTATCTTCTGACTGGGTTCCGCTCGGAACAAAAGCGAGTGCCTTTAAGGGAACTTTTGACGGAAATGGCTATTCAATTAAAGGCCTCAAGATGTCTTCGAACTTCGCTTATCAAGGACTATTCGGCTATACAGACGGAGCTACAATCAAAAACTTGAAAATAAGTTACACAGACGGAGCAACGATTAAATATAACTTCAACAATTCTCAGGAAGAATACTATGTCGGAGCTATCGTTGGATATGCAAATAACACAAAGATTTCAAACTGCGAAGTTGACAATGGAACGGAGCAAATTGACACTTTTAATTGCAAAGTGACATATGGCGGACTTGTTGGATGCTTGGACAATGTTTCAAGTATAGAAAATTGTGCGAACTACAGAGATATGAAGGTGAGTGAAAATCTTTCAAAATCGGGAGATACAATCACAATTGGGGGAATTGCTGGAACAATATCAAATTCCTCAAAACTTTTGAACGTTGTAAATTTTGGAAATATTAATATTACAAGACAGGATGATTTTACAAACACAACTTATGGGGGCGGAATTGTTGGGGATTTCTCAGGAAATTCAAGCCAAGTAATCAACTGCGTTTCTGGTGGAAATACTTTAATTGATAGTTTTCTTGAAGAAAAAGACAGTAATTTTATCGGCGCAGTCGCTGGATATATCAATGCTCCTATTCCAACGAAGGGAAATATAGCAAACATTGCTTATGCACAAAACATTGAAAAGTATGGAAAGAATGACGGATATCTATATAAGAACGACGAAACAAAGGATTATGTTTCAAGACTTCCAAGTGAAGCTTTAAGACTTAGCAAGTTCTACTTCCTCGGAAGAGGCGACGTTTACAAATATCAGTTTGATGGAATTGAAGAAACTTTCGACTGGCATGAGGCAATAGGTGACGGCTGGTCAGACAGTGTTTGGAGCATTGTTGTAAATAACAATGTTAGCGAAATTAGACTTCAAGAATTTCAAACTTACACTGTTGAGTGGGCAAATCCAACAGATAATCTTGGAGTACTACAAAATGCAAGTGGAACTGTAAATGGAAAGTACAATACTGAAGTTGAACTTACAATTTCAATCCCAGCAGAAGATAGTGCTTATTATGAAATTACTGACATTTTATACAACAATAAATCATGCAAAAACGAATATGAAATGCTAAATCCGGGCGATGCACTCAAGGAAAAAGATTTAGGATATTATTACAATCAATTGACAAATCAATTTGGAATTAGAATTAAACTATCTAGCAAGACTGCAGGAAATGCGGGAGATGTGGGATATTACAGCTTTGAACTCAAAGCAAAAGAGTTCACTGGCGCAGTTTATGTGGACAGTGACAAAATCGCCGGAGCTGTTGTAAAGTTCTCAGAAGGATTGAACAAAGAGAGAATCTTCACAAAACAAACAAACAAGATGACAGCATCAGCAACAGCTGGATCACGCTATACTTTCCAGCAGTGGAATTTGTACTATAAAAACACCGATCCAGATGAAAACGTTTGGAGTGGAGAAGGCGAGTCAAGAAAGTTGAACGATGGCTATTTGCAAGCATATGACAAGATTTGGAAAGTTCAAGGCGTTGTCTATGATACTACAGGTACAGGCGAAGTAAAAACTGGAACTATCGAGAAAAAACTTCCAATTAAGTTTGGTGGCAAGATTGATAACTACGTGGTAAAACAGGGAAATCAAAATTCAGATTTAATGTTGACACAAGACTTCCTCTTTGAAGCAGTTTATGAGGAAGATCCATATTATTTTAGCTTCTCAGAAGATGCAAACGCAAAAGAAGGAATTTTGTACCTAAAAATCAACAATAAAGAATTGGGAAGAAACGACAAGGGAGTTTTAAGCACAACTGATATTGGAAAGAACGAGAATGTTATAATCGAAATCGCCGTTGGATTAAATTATCAGTTAGATAAAGACAGACTGGCTGAAAGCATAAAGAGAATGGCAATTGACAACAAGGATATCGCTAAAGTAACGGAGAAAACATTAAACGACCAAATCGTCTATACGTTCAATTTCTCAACAGGATTATTAAGTGAAACTAAGGCGAGAGAAAACAGATATTTCTCATTCGATGTGACTGCAAAACCGCTTAAGACTGAAAAAGACAATTCTTCATTTGGGTGGATTATTGGTGGAAGCGTTGGTGGAGGAGTTGTTCTCATCGGGCTAATTGTTCTCATTGTGTTCCTTGCAAGACGTAGATCTTTTGAAAAGAGAAAGATTAACGACGACTACAAGAGATATTACAAATAAAACGCCCATTACAAATTTGAAAATTTCAAATTTGTGTTTGCTGCCGCAAACTCTTGCCGTAGGCAAGTAATGGACGCTGGTCCGTGCAAAAATATAAAAAGATTTGACGCTTTATAGCATGGCCTACTATGAAAAAATTAAAAAGATTGCGAGCGAGCAATCTTTTTTTGTTATTTATTTTGAAAATAGTAAATTATTGTGTATAATAAAATCATAAGAGAGTTTTAATAATGATATTTAAGAAGTTTTTTAATCAAAATGTGGAGGACACTGATTTTTTTGCAAATCGTTTTAATCTTCCTCCAAAAATCATGGAACTAATTTTGTCTCGTGGAATTAACACTGAAGAGAAGATAGCAGAATACTTAAATCCACAGATTTCACATGATCCATTCGCCATTAAGGGGATGAAAGAGCTAAAAGATAGAGTTTTAATCGCAAAGGAGCTTAAAGATAAGGTCCTGATTTTTGGTGACTATGATGTCGACGGAGTGAGTGCAACTGCAATTATGCTAAAGACCTTGAAAAAAATGGGAATTGACGCAGATTATTATCTCCCAAACAGATATGTGGACGGATATGGGTTGACTTGCGAAGTTTTGGATAAGATTATCGAAAAATATGATCCGCAGCTTATAATCACAGTTGACTGTGGCATTTCATGTTATAAAGAGGTTGAATATGCGAAAAACAAGGGCGTGGAAATAATTGTTACAGATCACCATGAAATCCCTGAAATTATCCCGGATACAATCGTTTTAAATGCAAAAATGGAAGATCAGACTTATCCTTTCAGAGAACTTTGCGGGACAGGACTTGCATACAAAATCTCTCAGGCTTTGATAGGAGAAAAAGAAGCTGAGCAGTTTCTCCCAATCGCTTGCATTGCGACAATTTCAGATATCGTTCCTCTTGTAGATGAGAACAGGGCAATTGTGGCAAGGGGCTTGAAATTATTTGAAAAATATCTTCCTATCGGGCTTAAAATGCTTATTAAAGAAAACAAGCTTATGATAAATAGCATTACCTCAACAGATATTTCCTTCAAAATCGCTCCAAAGCTAAATGCGTCTGGAAGAATGGGGGATGCAAGTGATTCTCTGAAGCTCTATCTTGAAACAGATATTGCAAAAAACAAAAGATATATTGAAAAAATTAAGGCACATAACCTGAAAAGACAGGAACTGTGCAACAAGATTTATGAGGACTGTGAGAAAGCTCTTAAACGTATAAAAATGAAGGATATAAGGGTTATTTCCCTTGCATCAAAGGTTTGGGATCAGGGAGTTCTTGGAATTGTTTGCTCAAGACTCGTTGAAAAATATCACAAGCCAGTCTTTCTGTTCTCTCAAGTAGGAAACGAACTTCACGGGTCGGGAAGAAGCATCGATGATATCAATATTCACGAGATACTTTCTTCTCTCAAAGATATTCTTGAAACATATGGCGGACACTCCATGGCTGCGGGGCTAACTTTGAAGAGAGAAAAATATGAAGAGTTCACGAAGAGAGTTAATTCCTTCGTTTTTGAGAAAGTTGACGATAAAGTCTTTATTCCAATTTCATATTATGACCAGGATTTAACACTCGACGAAATCAATGATGATTTTTATAAAAATCTTCAAGTGCTTGAACCTGTTGGATGCGGAAATCCAAGGCCGAAATTTAAAATTACGGCCAGTGATATTGAGATCAATCCAATGAAGAGATTTCCTCAGCATGCAAATATAAAAATTGGGGATTTGGAACTGTTTTATTTCAATTTCACAAAAGACTACAACAAGATGTATTTCTCAAGGCAGAAGAGCTTTATCTTCGAATTTCAAGACTGTGCAAGAAAGGGAGTTGTGTCCGATTTCGATGGCGGCTCTTTTATAAAAGAGAACATAAACACATATGTTGAGCCGATTGATTATCTGCAATTCGGATATGATAAAGAAGAGGACTTAAACTACAATTTCTATTCAAAGGGCGACCTCTTGAATTTAGTTACAAAGACCCTTCCAACAGTTTTTGGGACAGCTTTTGTCAGCTTCTCAAGTTACGATTATGTAAACTTCTCAAAGACATATACAATGCAGGGAATTTTCCACTATGGATTCTGTGATACAGCTTGCCTTGGATATAACTCTTTGCTCCTGTCTCCAATAGGGGTGAACTGGGCGAAGAACTTTACAAAAATCGTGTTCTTAAATCCTATTTTGGATGAAGGATATATTCAGGAAATAAAGAAAGTTAGCGGGGCAGAAATTTATATCCCGTTAGACAAGAAGATGAACTACAAACGTTTCCAAGATATCGATATTTCAAGGACGAATTTTGGCAAAATATACTCAATTTTATCCAGCAAAGGCGAACTCTCAAGTAATAGCGTTTTCACGCTATATGATGCGTTTTTTGCTGAATCAGGAATAAAATTCAAGGACTATTTCGCTGCTTTATGTTGTTTTGCGGAACTTGGAATTATCACTATAACTATGGACGAAGTTTTTAAAGTTAAGCCTAACAGAAAAGTTAAGAGAAATTTAAGCGAATCCAAAATTTATAATAAGCTTAGCTTAATAAAAAATGTTGTAAAGAGCGAGGAATAAGATATGAAAGTATTTACAAAATCAGAAGATTTAGAAATGGATATTGTTGACCTATTGCGTCTGTTCGAAAAGGATAGTGATGACGGAATAAGCCTTTATCATGAAGAGAATTTTTTGAATGATATTTGTGTAAATACTTTTACAATTGAAGAGGGGAATAAAAAGTCAGTTTATGGCTTTGAAAATAAGATTCCTCAAAACTTGTCACCACTTAGATACAAGAGTTTTAGAAAAAGATTTGTTAAAAATAATCTATACGATTTAATGTCAAAGCTATATAACAAAAAACTCCCTTGGGGGGCGCTGACTGGTATAAGACCAACGAAGCTTGCAAGGGATCTTATTGAGAGTGGTGAGGTAAAGGAGTATGTTGTAGCGGAGTACCTGCAAAAAGAATTTCGCGTTAGCGAGCAGAAAGCAAAACTTGTTGCCAAGATATTGAAAAATCAACGCGGGATGATTCGAAACGACAACTTGATTGATTTTTATGTAAATATTCCTATCTGTCCAAGCCGCTGCATGTATTGTTCTTTTATTTCTAACGAGCTTGCTCGTGTGAAGGACAAAGTTGAAACATATATTGACTGCTTGATAAAGGAAATTCATGCTGCAAAGGAGATTATCGCAAAGAAATCATATATCGTCAGAAATATCTACATAGGCGGAGGGACACCAACTGTACTTACTGCTGAGCAGCTGGACAGACTTCTTAGAGAAATAACTTTCTCCGTGAATGAATTTACTGTTGAATGTGGCAGGCCTGACACGATAACGAGAGAGAAACTTGATGTACTTAAAAAATATGGAGTAACAAGAATTTCAATCAATCCTCAAACTTTCTGTGATGCAACTTTGAAGAGAATAGGGAGAAATCACAAGGTCGAAGATGTTATCAATGCTTATGCTATGGCTCTAGAATATGATTTTGATATCAATATGGATGTTATAGCGGGACTCCCAGGGGAAGGAAAGGGTCAGTTCACAAAGACAATTTACACTCTGCTTGAGCTTGCTCCTCACAATCTCACAATTCACACATTATCCCTTAAAAACGGATCACTTCTACGTGATCAACAGGATAAGGGGCTCACACAATTCGACCTACAGCGAGCACTTCAAGAGGCCGAGGACAAAGTAATGGCAAATGGCTATAAGCCATATTATCTATATCGTCAGAAGAATCAACTTGGCGGGCTAGAAAACGTAGGTTTCTTCCGCGATGAAAACATCTGCATTTTTAATATTGACAGCATGGAAGAAATAACTACAATTATGGCCGTTGGTGCTAATGCAGCGTCAAAGAGAGTCTTCAACTTCGAAAATAGAATTGAGCGCTCCTTCAATGTAAAATTCATTGATGACTATATCAGACAAATTGACGAAATGGTTGAAAGAAAACGTCAATTTTTCAAATAAAAAAAAGTGTATGCTAACATTTCATTTTTAGCCAATATTTTTGTGAAAAAAATCATTTTTTATATCAAAAGAATATTGACAATAGAGTTGGTTTAAACTATACTATCCATGTTTAAGGAGAAAGAACAAAAAGATACATTTGAGTAGAGTTGTTCTTTATAAATTAGGGGGAAAAATGAAAATTTCAAAAAATGGCGTTTTAACAAGCGTTGATGCAATGGATATAACAGAAGATGGAAAGCTTATTATTCCAGAAGGTGTTGAGAAAATTGAAAAAGGAGCATTTGATAGCTTATTTATTAAATCATTTATGTTTGAGTTAGAAATCCCAGGATCACTGAAAAAAATTGAAGATCAAGACTTTTGTGAAATGTCTGCTTTAGAGAAAGTAACAATGGCTGAAGGTGTAGAGGAGATTGGAAATCTTGCTTTCACATGTTGCTTCAATCTTAGAGAAGTAAACATTCCAAGTACAGTAAAGAAGATCGGAACTTATGCATTTGCAGAATGTCCATCTATAGAAGAAATATCTCTTCCTGAATTGAGTGTAATTGAGCCAAGAACATTTCTTAACTGCTCAAGTTTGAAAAGAATTGATATTCCAGCAAGTGTTGAGTATATCGACAGAGAGGCGTTTAAAGGATGTGATGATTTAAAAGAAGTAAACTTTGCAGAAAATGGAAATTTAAAATTCTTAGTTATTTCAGCTTTTGAGGATTGCGAAAGCTTAAAGGAATTGGATGTTCCTCCAACAATCGATACTCTTTTCTTACTCGGATCTTTAGAGGGATGCAAATCTCTTAAATCATTTAGACTTCCTGCACCAGAGAACCTTCTTTGTGTAAATTGCACAATGGGAGAGAAGAAAGTATCTGACATTTCAGCTTTCCTCCCAGAAAACACTGAACTTGTCAGATACAAGAAAAGTGCTGAAGCTGGCGGAAGAAATAAAAACTAAGTATAAAACATCTGAATAATTTAAAGAATGAAAAAACAACGAGCAGATAGCCCGTTGTTTTTTTGTCATATACATTTTTGAACAAGTTTGTTCAATTGCTTTGAGCGATTTTGTTACTTAGTTCTTGCTCTGTAGAAGTAGTTTGGTGTATCTGAATAGAGTCTCCCTATGCTATAGAGATCTCTGTAGAGATTTTCTATAGGTCTGTTTTGCTTGATCTCAATCTCAGTATTTGGAGTGAATGAACAACCATAGTTATTTGCAAGGTTTGTTGCATATGTTTCAGGAGTAACAAAGCAGAACTTTCTTGATGTAAGTCTTTGTGCGGACTTAGATGTAGCACCAAAGATTAGTGCAGGGTCAATAATCATAGTCTTTGATTCGCCCGCAGCATTGGTATAAGTGGTTTCAATAATAGCATGACTATCAGGTTTTCCTGCAGGATCAACCAAATCTCCAAAAATAATCTTTACTTTTGTGTCAGCAGGGAAGGATTGCAAGAATTTAATGTGATCTACGCTAGTTATCTTGTCTTGAATTTTTAGGTCTCCAGCTGCTGAGTTGAATCCCCATCTTTCTATCTGCGAAGCAAGTGCTATAGCTGTAACAATGGATAGTTCTTGGCAAGAGCCTTTAAGATCTCCCAAAGTCTTCTTTAAAGAGAATGTTTTGTTGTGATATCTGATCGCTAAGCGCTTTCTAATTGATGCGTTACTTTTAAGTAATTTAGGGAGTTTATCTATTTTTCTTTCATACCCAGCAAATGCTACTGTGTCATAGGTAAATCCTCTGTCAATCATTTCAGCGATGATGCTTGTTGCATAGATTTTTAGGTTGCTCTCACTGTTTGCAGGTGAAACCTCTCTAGTTGAGTAGCCCGATGTTCTATAGTAGCCATGTGTTGCAGAAGCTCTCGCTTGTGCGTTTGCAACTGCTGCCGCTTGAATATCCTTAAATTTCTCTTTAAGTTTTGAAGGCATTGTCGTCTTTACGCCTTGATAAATGTATAAAGGGATAAGAATTGGTGCTGTTATGAACCAGGCAAATCTAAATAAGCTTCCAAATGCTGTTGAGGCTTTAATGTTACTCATGTAGCACCTCCATATATATCTAGTATATCATACTTTATTTTATCTTGCAAGAAGTAAATATAAGAAAAAATGTTTGAAAAATATGAAAAATTGATTGACAAAAGGGGACCAAAGTGTTAATATAACAATGTCGATTTTAAATGACCTAATTCGCAGGGTGATGATCGCCTCGACGCACAACTTCGGACTAGGTGTCAAATTAGTAGGAGGTAACACATGGATACAGCTAAGAAACAAGAGATTATTTCTAAGTACAAACAATCAGAACACGACACTGGATCAGTTCAAGTTCAAGTTGCTTTACTTACAGAAAGAATCAATCACCTTACAGAACATTTGAAAGCTAACAAGCAAGACGATCACTCAAGAAGAGGATTGTTCCAAATGGTTGGTAAGAGAAAAGGCTTATTACTTTATCTAAAAGATAGAGATATCAATGCGTACAGAGAACTTATTAAAGCTCTCGGTATCAGAGAAGTAAAATAATTAAATAGAGAGGGGGACAAAGTTTTTTGTGCCCTTTTTTGTTAATTTTTAAAGGAGATGTTATGACAACAAAAAATTCAGCAAAGGTTTTCGAAATTGAAATCGGTGGGAAGAAAGTTTCTTTCGAAACAGGTAGACTTTGCGAGCAAGCAAACGGATCTTGCTTAGTAAGATGTGGTGAAACAGTTGTTATGGTTAACGTAACAATGGCAAAAGAACCTCGCCCAGGTATTGACTTCTTCCCATTAGGAGTAGATTTTGAAGAAAAAATGTACTCAGTTGGAAAAATTCCAGGAGGATTTAAGAAGAGAGAGGGTAGACCTTCAGACAAGGCTATCTTAACTTCAAGACTTATCGACAGACCTCTTAGACCACTTTTCCCAAAGGGATTCTACAATGATGTATCAGTTGTAGCTACAGCACTTTCAGTAGAACCTGACGTTGCTCCAGAAGTACTTGCAATGTTAGGATCATCTTTTGCGCTTTCAATTTCTGATATTCCTTTCGCAGGACCAACAGGATCAGTACAAGTTGGACTCGTTGATGGAAAATTTATCATCAACCCAAATGCAGAAGAGAGAGAAAAGAGCAGAATGCATTTGACAGTAAGTGGAACAGACGAAGCTGTTTTAATGGTTGAAGCAGGTGCTAAGGAAGTTCCAGAAGATGTTATGCTTGATGCTATCATGTTCGCTCACGAAGAAATTAAGAAAATTGTTAAGTTTATCAAAGAAGTTAAAGCTGAAATTGGTAAACCTGTTAACGACAAAATCCAATATGAAGTTATTCCAGACGAAATCAATGCAGCAGTTAGAGAATATGCTGACAAGAAATTAGACTATGCTTTGGATACTTTTGATAGAGAAGAAAGACAAAATCGTCAAGAAGAAGTCGACGCAGACGTTAAAGCTCATTTTGCTGAGCAATTCCCAGACTGTGAAAAATTCATCGGGGATGTACTTTATAAAATGACTAAAGAAAAAGTTAGAGCAAAGATCATCAACCAAGGAATTCGTCCAGACGGAAGAAAATTAACTGAAATTCGTCCTATTTGGTGTGATGTAGGTCTTTTGCCTCGTGTACACGGAACAGGATTATTCACACGTGGACAAACACAAGCTCTTACAACTCTTACTCTCGGCACAGTTGCTGATATTCAAAAGTTGGAAGGACTTGATGACGAAGAAGTAAATAGATACGTTCACCATTACAATATGCCACCTTATGCAACAGGTGAAGCAAGACAATTAAAGAGCCCAGGCAGAAGAGAAATCGGACACGGTGCTTTAGCTGAAAGAGCTTTAGAGCCAGTTATTCCTTGCGATGAAGAATTCCCATATGCTATTCGTTTAGTATCAGAAATCCTTTCATCAAACGGATCATCTTCAATGGCTTCTGTTTGCGGATCAACATTAGCTCTTATGGACGCTGGTGTTCCAATTTCATCACCAGTAGCAGGAATTGCTATGGGTCTTATCAAAGATGAAGCAAGCGGAAAAGTCGCTGTACTTTCAGATATCCAAGGATTGGAAGACTTCCTCGGAGATATGGACTTCAAAGTAACAGGAACAGAAAAGGGTGTTACAGCTATCCAAATGGATATCAAAATCAAAGGAATTGACAAAAACATTCTTACAACAGCTCTTCACCAAGCAAGAGAAGGAAGAATGTTCATTATGAACAAACTTTTAGAAACAATCCCAGAGCCAAGAAAAGAACTTTCTAAATACGCTCCTAAGATTATTATCTTCACAATCAATCCAGACAAAATCAAAGATGTTATTGGATCAGGCGGAAAAACAATCAATAAGATTATTGAACAAACTGGCGTTAAGATTGATATCGAAGACGACGGACGTGTTTACGTTGCTACGCCAGATGAAGCAATGGCTCAAAAAGCTAAAAAGATTATTCTTGCAATTGCTGAAGACCTTGAAGTTGGCAAAACTTACGAAGGAACAGTTTCAAGAATCATGACATTCGGAGCTTTCGTTGATCTTGGCGGAGGAAAAGAAGGAATGATTCACATTTCAAAGCTTTCTGACAAGAGAGTAGAGAAGGTTGAAGACGTTGTTAAGATCGGAGATCAAGTAACTGTTGAAGTTATTAAGATTGATGACAAAGGTCGTGTCGACCTCAGACGCGTGCTAAAATAAAACAAAAAAAGCGTCGCAGGACTGTGTTTACTGAGGCCCACCCGAGATGGTTACATAGGAAACTATGCGCCCACCTCGGCTGACCCTCGAGCCTTGTCCTGCTCGCTTTTTTTGTTTTATTTGCATTTCTTCGAACAATTTTTTCTTTTAACAATTCTCATTCGCAGAGTTATGACAGCAGAAATCAAGAGATTTTTCTTGTAGTTTCTTTGTTTCAGGTTCCC
>CALCWV010000027.1 GCA_937907645.1 uncultured Clostridia bacterium | reverse complement strand
AGAAATCAAGAGATTTTTCTTGTAATTTCTTTGTTTCAGGTTCCCGATAGAGATTGTCTTATCGGGGTTCTGAATTTCAGACAAAAATAAAGCCAATCACTTTGTTTCTGTCGTCCGCCCCTGAAAATCATTTAGAGAACTAAGCTCATTCCAGTGGCGAACGCCGAGCCTCGTGATTAACTTGATTTTTGTCTGAAACCGGACAAAAGACTGAAACAAAAATCAATTTTTACGGTGACGATGCAACCAGTCTAATTATGGCGCGCCAGCTTTTTATTTTAGACAAAAAAAGAAAGCAGGACAAGGCTCGAGGGTCAGCTGAGGTGGCGCATAGTGATATTATAAACGAGTGTGGATTTTACATTTCCAATAATTAAAAAAATACAACAAAAAAGGATAATATTCAGATTATCCTCTTTCAATGTAATATGGCAGCAGAAATCAAGAGATTTTTCTTGTAATTTCTTTGTTTCAGGTTCCCGATAGAGATTCCTCATCGGTGGTTCTGAAACAGAGAAAGGACTGAAAAATAATTGATTTGTGCGGCTATGCGAAGCAAGGGGCCATTAGCCCCGCGCCAGCTTAATTTATTTACTCATCTTGGCAACTTCTTCAGCAAGATTATCTGATCTCTTCTCAAGTCCTTCACCCATTTCATAACGTGTGAATCTTCTGATTGAAATCTTTTCTCCAATTTGAAGTGTTGCTTCGTTAAGAACTTGTTGGATAGTCTTTGATGAATCCTTAACAAAGTCTTGGTCTAAAAGACAAACATCTTTGTAGAATTTTGTAACTCTTCCTTCAACCATTCTTTCGATAATTTGAGCTGGTTTTCCTTCATTTTGTGCTTGAACACGAAGGATTTCCTTTTCTTTTTCTAATTCTTCAGTAGGAACTTCTTCTCTTCTAACATATTTTGGGTTAGCAGCAGCAACTTGCATAGCAAAGTCCTTAACTAATTGTTGGAAAGCATCAGTCTTAGCAACGAAGTCTGTTTCGCAGTTAACTTCGATTAAAACACCGATTTTTCCTCCCATATGAATGTATGATCCAACAGCTCCTTCTGAAGCGATTCTGCTTTGTTTTTTAGCAGCAGCAGCAATACCTTTCTCTCTAAGCCATTGTGCAGCCTTTTCAAAATCTCCATTGCTTTCTGTAAGAGCTTTCTTACAGTCCATCATACCAGCGTTCGTTTGAGCACGAAGTTTGGCAACATCTTGAGCAGTAAACATATTAATTATTCTCCTTTTTCTGTTTTTTCAGTTTTAGGTTCTTCAGTTTTTACTTCTTTCTTTACTCTTGGTTTTCTAGCAGGTTTTTTATCTTTATCTTCAGGCTTAACAGCAAGAGTCATTTCTTTGATAGCTTCTTCTAAGTTAACGTCTTCAGCAACTTCTTCCTTTTTAGCAGGAGCAACGCCTTCCTTAGCTTCGATAACTGCATCTGCCAAAGCAGCAGCAATTAACTTAACTGAACGGATAGCATCGTCGTTACCAGCGATAACATAGTCGATTCCTGTTGGATCACAGTTTGTGTCTACTAAACCAACCATAGGGATCTTAAGAGATCTAGCTTCTTTAACACAGATGTGTTCACAAGAAGGGTCAACAACTACGATAGCACCTGGGAGTTCTCTCATATCCTTAATTCCTCCAAGGTTCTTTTCGAGTTTATCTCTTTCAGCCTTAAGAATAGCAACTTCTTTCTTAGGGAGAAGATCAAATTCTCCAACCTTTTCCATTTGATTTAACTTATTAAGTCTTTCAATTCTTGTTCTGATTGTTTTGAAGTTTGTTAAGCATCCTCCAAGCCATCTTGTTGTTACATAGAACATTCCGCATCTTTCAGCTTCTTCTTTAAGAACGTCTTGAGCTTGTTTCTTTGTTCCAACGAAAAGAATTGATTTTCCTGAAGCAGCAACGTCGCGAATAAAGTTATAAGCTCTGTCTACTTGTTCAGTTGTTATTTCTAGATTGATGATGTGAATGTCGTTTCTAGCCGTGAAGATATATGGTTTCATCTTAGGATTCCATTTTCTTGTTTGGTGACCGAAATGCACGCCAGCTTCTAAAAATTCTTTCATTGATATAACTGACATTTTTATTTCCTCCTTTTGTTTTTAGTCTTCCCCACTCTGTCATAGCTCTAACAACAACCTAAACTTGAGAGAAAGCATAGGCAACCGCTGTTAAATAAGTAATGGGTGTTAATTTGTCTCAATGACGATGTGAGTATAACATATAGACAAAAAAAATGCAAGTGATTTCTTGCATTTTCTTTTTATATTATAATAATTATTTATTGAGAATTTAACATATTAAGTTTAACGAATACTTTGCATAGATTTCTATTAAACTTTATACCTCGTATTCATCTTTTTTCTTAACTTTCTTCTCTTTCTTTTTCTTTGATCCATGGAAAGCAATTGCCCATAGTCCCGGTGTGATAAATACTGATGAGTAGAAGCCTGCTACAATTCCGAATACGATTGGAATAGCGAAGTCTCTAATATCAGGAACACCAATTATAGCAACAAGCAATATTGTTATCAAAGTTGTCAAGGTTGTGTAAACGGATCTAGTCATTGTTTCCTTAACGGAAATGTTTGCAATCGTAGCATTGTCTACATTTTCAAACTTACCTGTTCTGACATTCTCCCTGATTCTATCGAAGATGATAATCGTGTTGTTAATTGAGTAACCAAGAATCGTTACTAAAGCCGCAATAAATGAGCTGTTGATTGTGATTCTGCACATTAAAACTAAACTTGTAACAATCAATAAGTCATGGAACAAAGCCAAAATAGCTGCAAGTCCGCTTGTGATTTCAAATCTGAAAGCGATATAAATAAGAATAAGAACAACTGCAACAAGCATTGCTAAGAACGCTTTCATTAAGAGTTCATCACTGGCTGAAGCTGTGATTACCTCTCCAGAAATTACTGCTTTTTTATAGTCAGTGTTTGCTGTATATCCGAATTTTTCAAGAAGAGCATTCATAACCTCTTCGTTTTTTGCTGTAATTTCTTCAGCTGATGCACCGCTAATATTTTGATACTTAACAATAACTGCTTGTCCTTCATTAACATTAAGCCCTTCGATATTGATTTTTGTTGTTTGGAAAACAGTTTTTCCTGTTAGTCCGCAGTCGACTAAAACCTCTTCAATTTGCCTTTTGAATGAATTATAATCATCACCATTGTTGAGGTCATACTTTGTGACGGATGTGACTCCGTCCTCTTTAAGGATTTCTCCTCCGTTATTTGAATAAACTGTTAAAACAGAGCCTCCAGTGAAGTCCAATCCAAGGTTAAATCCAATTGTTGAAAATAGGATAATTCCAATCAAAATTATAACCGCTGGAGCAATCAAAATCCATTTTAAATTCTTGCAATAATCAAATTTTGAATTAGCAATTGTATCGTCTAAAGAGAACTTACATTTCTTGAAATTTAATTTTTTCATCTCTTAGCCCTCCACCACAATTTCTGGATTGTTTGAAGAGTCATTATTGTCCTCATTTTCCGAAATTTCTACGACATTTTTCTTTCTTTTTAACTTAAATTTATCTGGCTTATTAGCATTGAATGGAAGAGCCCATTTTACTAAAACTCTTGTCATAACAAGTGTTGAGAACATTGATAAAA
>CALCWV010000026.1 GCA_937907645.1 uncultured Clostridia bacterium | reverse complement strand
GGACTATCTGAGTCAAGTCCAATTTTAATAAGTAGTGCAGGACAGCTTGCATATTTAGCATCAGAAGTAAATAGCGGGCGAATATCGGGCTTTACATATTTTAAACTTACAAAACCAATTGATTTAAGCAATCACTACTGGGTTCCAATTGGACAGGAAAATTATTCATTTACTGGAATGCTTGATTGTAACAATAATCCAATCGTTGGAATGAAAATTAATGGGACTTATGAGCATGCAGGGCTTTTTGGACTTGTTGACAAGCTAGCTGTCAAGAATGCAATAATTTTAGATGCTAATATAAATATCACAAGCGAAACTGGCTCAGCTGGAATCGTGGCAGCAACAATTAATAATTCTGCCGGATACTTCCAGATAACTAACACGCAAGTTTCTGGGACGATTACAAGCAGTGCATATCCAAGTGAAAGGGACGGACTGGGCGGCATTATCGGATCTATTAGAGATTGCATCAGTTCGAGTTCTAAGTTTGAAAATATTTATTTAAATGTGACACTTAATGGACAAAATAGACAAGGCAGCAACTGTATGGGTATTCTTGCTGGATGCTCAAAAGTGACGCTGGCACTTGGCACAAATATAAATAACGTTGTGGCTGTTTCAAATGTGAACGGAAAGAGCGAAGAGAGTTCTAGAAAGTCTTATTATGGAAATTTCGGTGGAACAAGCGACTCTCCATGGTTCTTCTATGAAGGCTTACAAGGCGGTATCCCACAAATTAAATCTCAGTACTACATTGGGGATCAGATAAATCAAAAAGGAAGCGACATCGCTAATAAATTAGCAGGAGAAAATGGTCTAGGTTTTGCAGAAGTGAAATCGGTCGATGCCTTCCTTACAGTGCTCACAAGTAAGTCTCTATATGATTTAACATTTGAGACTAAAACAACAAATAGCTCAACAAGAACAGGTTTCTCAGTAACAGCTCAAACAAGGACAGGTTCTAATAGAGCCGTTTTGGGAGAAAAAGTAACACTTAAAGGTTCTCCTATCACGGGATATACAGCTGATCACTACGAAATTAGTTATACAAAAGACGGAAGCACGGTGACAGAAAGAGTGACTGGAAATTCATTCGCAATGCCTAGTGCAAACACAACAGTTACTGCAGTATTTAAACCACAAATTTATATAATCACATTAAATCCAAATGGTGGATCTGTTTCACCAAAAACATATACAGTGACATATGATGCAGCTGCTAGCGGCGTTCCAATGGCAACAAAAGAAGGATATACAGCAAACGGATATTGGACATCTGCAACGGGCGGGACAAAAGTTATAGATGCGAGCGGAAAATCAATCGCAAATGTTTCAGGATATACCGAGGCGGGCGGCATTTGGACTAATGCCTCAGACATAACTCTCTATGCACAGTGGAGACTTAATGAATCCTATCTTTTGAGCGATTGGCAAGATAAGGTTGCTGCTGGACTTGGCAGCACAACAGCAGTCGTTAATCCAAAAATTAAAACAATAGAATTTACTGCATCAAAACCTAGCAGCGGTACGGCAATTTCAGTGGGAGCTACAGGTATTGGAACTGAACAGTCGCATTCTCAAATTTCTCATGACGGAGTAGCAGAAACTTGTTTCGATGTCACAGCCTATGTCACAGGCAACACCACGAGTGGATATGATATAAAGTTCTATTCACCTTATCTTATCTATTTCCCAGTGGATTCAAGTTGCTTGTTTGGGAATGACGCTGAAGATTCCAGATTAACCCAGTTGAATAGCATCACTTTTAAAAACATTAATACATCAAGGACTATGTATTTCCTTAGTATGTTCGAGTTTTCCTCATCACTGACAGATTTAGATTTAAGTAGCTTTGACACTTCAAATGCAACAGATATGTCAACTATGTTTTCAGATTGCACAAAACTGACATCCATAGATTTAAGTAGTTTCGACACATCAAAAGTATTTACCATGAATGGAATGTTCGCTGGTTGCACAAATCTTGCGAGTGTGAATTTAAGCAGTTTTGACACGTCGATTGTTGAAGACGTGGATGCAATGTTCTCAGATTGCTCCTCGCTTGTGAGCCTTGATTTAAGTAACTTTGACTTATCGAGTTTTGTAAGCACTAATACATATGACATGCTCTCAGGCATGACTGCACTAAAGTTTTTGCGAACTCCAAAGAATGTAATTATTGAAATTGAACTGCCTAAGACGATGTATACTTCCAATGGAACGGCTTATACGAGCATTCCTGCAAACACTCCAGTTTCGTTGGATCTAAAAGCTGACATGGTTGATTCAATAATTACGTTTGATCCAAATGAAGGCACTTGTGAGTTTTCAAAAAAACTAGCCATTTCAGGAGAACCAATTGGAACTCTTCCAAAGGCAGAAAGAGAAGGATTTACGTTCATAGGGTGGTTTACTGATTCGGAAAACGGGCTTTTGGTGTCTGAAAATTCAAAATTTACGGAAGATCAGACTCTTTATGCTCACTGGGCAGGAAAACTTATCACTGTGACATTTGTGGATAATCACGGAGGAAGACTTGTAACAAACAGCCTCACATTTGATGCGACATCTGGCGTTTATCCATTGTATTTCCCATATCTAATAAACTATGAGAATGGTAATTTCCGCGGCTGGTCAACAGATCCATCGGCGACAGAAAGTTCACCTGAAAGCATGTTCGCGATTGGAGAGGGAACACTTCTTTCTGATGAAGATCACACTCTTTATGCGATTTATGGGGAATCAGACGGAGGCTATTTTCCATCGACAGTATTAGGGCAGACAGCACAAGTCGATTTTTACTATTATCCTTCAAATAAGACTGGCTTTCAATTAAAGTATTATGATCAAAGAGAATATCGCAATTGCCTTATAAAATTTGATGGCTCAGATCCTGATTGGAAGGGAAGGATATCAACGATTTGTTTTAGCATGTCTTCGACAGAAGAGTATGCAGATAGTTATATTAATGAAATGTCCATGAATCCGGGAGATCTCTCTGAGTTTGCAGCAATTTTCTTTGAAAAGGACATTTATATGTATGATGGTCAATTCTTTACAGTATACGACCTTGACTGTAACGAAATCGGACGAGGAATGGTCGGTGCTGCAGATGGCTTAGGATCCGTTACATCTCAGTTTAGTTATACTGATCCTGATAGCAGTGCACTTGCACATTTAGCGGTAGAGGTTACTGACTCAACATATGGTTACTTTGATGTGGCCTTTGGAACATTTGAATTTGGAGATACAGTTAAGCTCGCTTATGTCAATGGAAGTGATAACGCAGTTGTAACAGATGTAAAGATTGCGAACGTGGAAGAGGAGTCTAATGGAACAGTTAGAATTGAATTTACTGAATCAATATCATGGCCAGGAGAACAAAAAGGATCTTGTCTACTCGTTAAGTGTGAGATGTATAGTGGATAATCATAACAATAGCAGGAGAGCAGAGGCTCTCTTGTTTTATTTGTGATGACTTTATTTCGCCTATTTCCTCGGAAAATTCGATTATTGCAAAAAATATCAAAAAATTGCTTGATTTTTTATTTTTCTTATGATATACTCGTCTAGAAACTTGTAAAGGAGATAGATATGGCAAATATTAAATCAGCAAAGAAGAGAATCTTAGTTATCGAAAAGAAGACAGAAATTAATAAAGCTGTTCGTTCTAAAATTAATACATATACAAGAAAATTCAAAGCTGCCGTTGCTGCGAACGATGTTGCTGCCGCTGAAAAAGCTTATTCAGAAGTTACTTCAGTTCTTGATAAAGCTGTTGCAGACAATACAATCCATGCTAACTGTGCCGCTAGAAGAAAAGCAAGATTTGCAACTGCTCTTAATGAATTAAAGAAATAATAAAGTTTAAATTAATATTAAATAAATAAGGATGGTCAAAACAGATTATCCTTTTTTTATTAAAAAAATGAAATGATTCGCGTTGTTACTATTCCTACCGCTGTCATGCCGAGCATTACAATGCTTTCTAGGTTCGCTTTGAGAATTCTCTAAAAGTCAATCCTAATTCACGGGCGGGATTCCCGTTTCCGTCATACCTACTGGAGTAGCACACCGCCACTCAGTATGACGTAATATGAGTATCACGTGGAATATGATTTTTTTATTTCCTCCAAGCAGAGCCGGTGGAAAAGCGGGGAGGAAGAGGCCCTGGAATTGTATTAAAAATCCCTTCCTTTTTGTTTCTCCAAAAAAAATCAAAAAAATTTTTAAAAAAATGTCACAAATAGTTGACATTTATTTTTTAAATGCATATAATAGTGCTAGCAATCTCGAAGAGAGAGTGCTAAAAAGTCGAAAAGAGGGTAGAATGGATTTATCAGAAAGAAAAAGAAAGATTTTATCCAAAGCCGTAGAAGAATATATCAAAGATTGTTCGCCCATAACGAGTGGCGGAATCAAAGATACGGGTAATTTGGATTGCTCAACAGCGACCTTACGAAATGAGTTAAATGCTCTTGAAGCTATGGGGTTTTTAAGACAGCTTCATACTTCCGGTGGCAGAGTGCCAACCGCTCAAGGATACCGTTTTTATGTAGAGAATTTGCTAAAAGGTATCAAAGCAACCAATGAAGAGTTGGAAGAGGTTAGAGCATTAATTGAAGACAGAACAAACTCATTGTCAGATTTAGTAACGGGGATCGCGAAGATAGTAAGTAAAGCAACAAATTATCCTACAGTTATCCTAGTAAATGGATTAGATAACCTAATTTTAACAGAGTTTAAGATTGTTCCACTTATTGGAGATAAAGTTATGGTGCTTGTTGGAACAAACTCAGGATATATAACCGATACGCTTAATGTGAATGCATCTCAGGATTCCTGCAACGACGCCTCCGCATATCTCACAAAACATTTTAGCGGAGAAAGTATTGGTTTCATGATGAGAAACCTCAGTCAGATAAATGAAGGTATGCAGGGCGAGATTTCCGCTTTCCAAGATATTGTAGATTCCCTAGTTGGAGGATTGAAGAAGTTTAATTCAAGAAAGATGCTCGATGTGAGAAGAGAAGGAGCACTAAAACTCTTGCAATCTGGAGATAACATAGAGGAAACACAAAAAGTACTAGAATTGTTAGAAGATGAGGACAATTTGGTAGAGGTACTAGAAGAGAAAGATTTAGATGATATTACAATATCTGTTGCGGACGAGGATCAAGCATGTTCATTCGTGAAAGCACCTATTAAGGTTGGCGGAGCGCAATTTGCAACCATTGGAGTGATAGGACCTCAGCGAATGGATTACGAAAAGATAGCATCTGCTCTCAAAGTAGTAATTGAAAACCTTTCTAGATTAAAAGGAGATTAAACTTGAAAGAAGATAAGAAAAAACAAAAACAGCAGGAACCAGAGATGGAACCTGTAGTGGAAGAATACAAGCCAGAAGAGGAAAAGAAAGTTGACAAATCTGCTGAATATTTAGAGATGGCTCAAAGATTACAGGCGGATTTTGATAATTTCAGACGTCGTGCTGGCGAGCAGATCGCTAAGGCACGTGAGGACGGAAAAATTTCAATAATAGAAGTTTTCTTGCCTTGCCTCGATATGTTCGGGACTGCGAAGAAGTCAATCAAAGATGACTCAACTTTGCAAGGTGTCGAAATGATCGAAAACAAAATTCTAGAGACGTTAAAATCTCTAGGGGTTAAGAAGATCCAATCAATTGGTGAAGTCTATAATCCAAATTTTCACGAAGCAATCACTGTGATGCGAAATGAAAATTATGACAACAATATCATCTTGGAGGAATTCCAAGCTGGTTATACTTATAACGATAAAGTAATTAGATATGCAAAAGTCATTGTCAATAAAAAGGAGGATTAAATTATGGGAAAAATTATTGGTATTGATCTTGGAACAACAAACTCATGCGTAGCTGTTATGGAAGGTGGAAAGCCTACTGTTATTGCCAACGCAGAAGGAGATAGAACAACCCCTTCAGTAGTAGCTTATACTAAGGAAGGTGAAAGACTTGTTGGTAAAGTCGCAAAAAGACAAGCGGTTGTAAACTGCGACAACACTGTTATCTCAATCAAGAGAGAAATGGGAACAAACAAGAAAGTTAAGCTTGGCGGAAAAGAATATTCTCCACAAGAAATTTCTGCTATGATCCTTGGAAAACTTAAAGCTGACGCTGAAAGCTACCTTGGAGAAAAAGTAACTCAGGCAGTTATTACAGTTCCTGCTTACTTCAACGACTCACAAAGACAAGCAACAAAAGATGCCGGTAAAATTGCCGGATTAGAGGTTTTAAGAATTATCAACGAACCAACAGCTGCAGCTTTGGCTTACGGACTTGATAAGGGTGAAAACAAGAACCAAAAGATATTAGTATACGATCTTGGAGGAGGAACATTCGATGTATCTATCCTTGAAATCGGGGATGGCGTATTTGAAGTTCTTTCAACAAACGGAAATACAAGACTTGGAGGAGATGACTTTGATAACAGAATTATCGACCTCTTAGTTGAACAATTTAAGAAAGAAAATGGAACAGATTTATCAACAGATAAACTTGCTATGCAAAGACTTAAGGAAGCTGCTGAAAAGGCTAAGATTGACCTTTCTGCAACACCTAAAACAACAATCAGCTTGCCATTTATTTCAGCTGATGCAAATGGTCCAAAGCACATGGAATATGAGCTTACAAGAGCTAAATTTGATGCTATCACAGAAGATTTAGTTAAAGAAACAATCGATTGCGTTGTTAAAGCTTTAAAAGATGCTAAGCTTGATAAAAACCAAATTGATAAAGTTATCTTAGTTGGTGGATCAACAAGAATCCCAGCTGTTGTCGAAGCTGTTAAGAACTTTACAGGAAAAGAGCCATACAAAGGTATTAACCCTGATGAGTGTGTAGCTATTGGTGCCGCAATTCAAGCAGGTGTTTTAGGCGGGGAAGTTAAGGACGTTCTTCTTCTTGATGTAACACCACTTTCACTTGGAATTGAAACATTAGGCGGAGTATTTACAAAGCTAATTGAAAGAAATACAACAATTCCTACAAAGAAATCTCAAATCTTCTCAACTGCCGTTGATAATCAACCTGGAGTAGATATTCACGTATTACAAGGTGAAAGAGAATTTGCTGCTCAGAATAAAACACTTGGAAGATTCCAACTTACAGATATTCCACCAGCACCAAGAGGAGTTCCTCAAATCGAAGTTACATTTGATATCGATGCAAACGGAATTGTAAAAGTTTCTGCTAAAGATCTTGGAACAAACAAAGAACAAAACATCACAATTACAGCTTCATCTAACTTGAAAGAAGATGAAATCGAGAGAGCTATCAAAGAAGCTGAAGCTCATGCTGAAGAAGATAAAAAACGTAAAGAACTTGTTGAGCTTAAAAACAATGCAGATAACATGGTTTACTCACTTGAAAAATTCTTGAAAGAAAACGGAGAAAAACTTCCAGCAGAAGACAAGAAGAAGATAGAAGACGCTATTGAAAAAGCAAAGAAAGAGTTTGAAAGCGATGATAAAGACACTGTTCAAAAAGCTTATGACGAGCTTGTAGCAGTTTCAAACGAAGTAACATCAAAGATGTATCAAAGCGCAAACCCAGGCCAAAACGCAAATAGCGGAAATGATAACAACAATGGAAATAATGGTGGGGAAGGACCTGACCCTGAAGTTGTTGTAGATTAATTTTAGAAAAAAATTGGCGATTCGCGTCGTTTACTGGCGTCTATCTCAGACAGTCATTTACGGGATTGTAAACTCCTGCCTGTGATAAACGCCGAGCCTCGCGACTCATCCAATTTTTTATCTAAAATAGAGCAGTAGCTAGCGCGGAGCTTATGGCCCCTTGCTTCGCACACTCGCACAAATCAATTCTTTTTCAGTATTATCTCTGTTTCAGAACCACCGACGAGGAACCTCTATCGGGAACCTGAAACAAAGAAACTACAAGAAAAATCTCTTGATTTCTGCTGCCATAACTCTGCGAATGGGATTTTAGCAATACTTAATGGATGAGGCTAAATAAAACAAAGAAGCGAGCAGGACAAGGCTCGATGTTCAGCACAGGCAGGAGTTTAGTTCCCTAAATGACTGTCTGGGGCGGACAGCAGAAACGAAGTGAGTTGATTAATTTTTAAACTAAAGCTAGGCAAGAACCATACAATTTCGCGCCAGTTTAAAGGGAGTCGCTAATGGCAAATAAAGATTATTATTCAATTTTAGGTGTAGAAAAGAACGCGAGTGCAGACGAAATTAAGTCTGCATATCGTCGTTTAGCGAAAAAATATCACCCTGACCTAAATAAGACCGAAGAAGCAGCGGCTAAATTCAAAGAAATTAACGAAGCTTATGAAGTTTTAGGTGACGACAAAAAAAGAGCTAATTACGATCAATTTGGCAGTGCCGACGGTGCTGGATTCGGTGGTAATGGTGCTGGATTCAGTGGTAGTGGCGCTGGATTCGGTGGCACTGGTGGATTTAGTGATTTCTTCAGACAAGCTGGAGCAGACGGCGGTGGTTTCGGAGATATTTTCTCCGATATCTTCTCAGCTTTTGGAGGTGGATCTCGCTCTGAGCGAGTTGCTGAAAGAGGGGATGACATCAATTTACAAATTGATATTTCGTTTGAAGAAGCTGTTTTTGGATGTGAAAAACCTATTACTTTTGGGAAAATAGAAAAGTGCTCAGACTGCAACGGAACAGGTGCAAAAGACGGCAAAGAATTTACTGTTTGCCCTGAATGTCATGGAACAGGAAGAGTGAGATATCAGCAAAACACTATGTTTGGAACGACCATTCGTGAAGCGGGCTGTTCAAAGTGTAATGCTACAGGAAGAATTGTTAAAGAAAAGTGTGCATCTTGTGGTGGAAAAGGATACAAAAAAGTCAATAAAACCATCAATCTTAAAGTTCCAGCGGGAATTGACGACGGTCAAACTTTGAGAATGAGGGGAGAAGGAAACGCTCCGCTTAGAGATGGAGTAGCCGGTGACCTTAACGTAAGAATTAGGGTTATGAAAGACAAAGTTTTAACAAGAAAAGATTATGATATTTATCTTGATCTTTACGTTCCATTCACAACTGCAATTTTGGGTGGAAAAGTTGAAATTCCAACGGTGAACGGACCATATACTTTAACAATCCCAGAACTTACAATCAGCGGAACAGTAATGCGTTTGAAGAACAAAGGTGTAAAATATCTCAATAGAGATTTTTATGGTGATATGTTAGTTACGATAAAAGCTGAGCCACCTCGTTCTTTGGATAAAAAGACGAGAGATCTGCTTTTGGAAGTTCAGAAATCGCTGGGGGATAAGAAGAATTATCCTAAGTCTAGTAAATTCCTAAAATAAAACAAAAAATAGGGCGATTCGCGTTGTTTCTGCCGTCTATCTCAGACAGTCATTTACGTTTTAGTAAA
>CALCWV010000025.1 GCA_937907645.1 uncultured Clostridia bacterium | reverse complement strand
TAAATATTTTAAATAAACTACTTGAAAAATGAATATTGTTGTGTTATACTTATTAAAACTTTGGAGGAAGAAATGAAAGAAGAATTCAAAAAGAAACTTAAAGAAAGCAAGTTTTATAAAAAACTTATAACAAAAAAAGGATATATGAAGCTTATTGGAGTTGTAGTAGGATTAACAATGACAGTAAGTTCAGTTGTCTTTACGCTTTCAGCATGTAATAAAAAGGAACCAGAGGGACCAGGAACATCAGTTGTGACACCAGTAGATCCAGTGGACCCAGTTGATCCAGTGGACCCAGTAGATCCAGTTGATCCAGTGGACCCAGTTGATCCAGTTGATCCAGTGGACCCTGTTGATCCAGTGGACCCAGTGGACCCAGTTGTTGACCCTGATGTAAAAGAAGCAGATATCGCTGCGTTTGAGTCAGAGTTGCAGAATAAGATTTGCGCTGAAAGCGTTGAATATGAAATTATTGACGGACAATTCTATTGCTATGGAAAGTCAAAAGACAGCGACGACGTAACATTATATAAATTTAAACTTAGCGAAAAAGCAGGAATGGAAAAAGTTAGCGAGCTTAAAGCTTTAACACTTGATATGGGAAAGATTTCTGATGTTTTCACAATTAGCTCAAAAAAGAACTATTTAGAATATTCAGGTAAAAAATATAACCTTAGCGCAATTAAAGGCGAAAACATCTTCGCTGAAAAGGTAGGAAGAAACACAGCGAGTGGAATTACTGTTGTAAATTATGAAAATAATGGCAATAAAGCTAATATGAACATTTACGTAGTAACAGGAACAGATACAGTTATGGCTAAAGTATCTACAGAAACAACAGATTCAATGACTGAGGCAGAAGTTATCTCAGGGTTATTGAATGAAATTGCAGTGCCAGAAACAATTGCATTTGGAACAGACACCTTCAAGATCGCAACAGCAGAAACTCCAACAAACGTTGAGCCACCAGCTCCAGTAGAACTTGACTACACAGCTTTGGAAGAGAAGATCATGGCAAGCGGA
>CALCWV010000024.1 GCA_937907645.1 uncultured Clostridia bacterium | reverse complement strand
CAGAACGTCGTGAGACAGTTCGGTCCCTATCTATCGTGGGCGTAGGATATTTGAGTGGGGCTGTCCCTAGTACGAGAGGACCGGGATGGACATACCAATGGTGCACCAGTTGTCACGCCAGTGGCACAGCTGGGTAGCGATGTATGGTTGGGATAAATGCTGAAAGCATCTAAGCGTGAAGCCCACCACAAGATAAGATATCCCATAACATAAGTTAGTAAGACCCCTTGTAGACTACAAGGTTGATAGGTCGGAGGTGTAAGTACAGTAATGTATTCAGCTGACCGATACTAATAGGTCGAGGGCTTGATCACGGATTTACTTAGTGAAGTTTTAAACTTCAGCCTTTACTCTCTAGTGTGTAGTTGTCAGGGTTTTAAAAATCCTATTAATGATAGTTTCAGATAATAATCTGTGATTATACCATATCCAGTGGCGATAGAAGGAAGGATCCACCTGTTCTCATCCCGAACACAGAAGTTAAGCTTCCAATCGTCGAAAATACTTGGCTGGCGACGGCCCGGGAAGATAGAAAACTGCTGGATTTCCAATTAGAAGAGCGAAAGCTCTTCTTTTTTATTTTATTTAAGTTTTCTCTCTTCCCTTGGGAAGATATCGCCAAGTCGAGGAAGCGTGCGTGGTGATGCGAAAAAGCGATTGCTTTTTCTAATGAAAACTGCTGGATTTCCAAAAAATGAAGAGCTTTGGATCTTCTTTTTTTATTTTAGACAAAAAAAGTTTGCATGACTGCGTTTACTGAGACCCACCCGAGATGGTTACATAGGTTACTATGCGCCACCTTTAGCCGACCGTCGAGCCTGATTTTAGATAAAAAATTGGGCGATTCACTTTGTTTCTGCTGTCCCCCTCTGAAAATCATTTAGAGAACTAAACTCATTCCAGAGGAGAACAGCGAGCCTCGTGACTCACTCGATTTTTTATCAAAATTTTTATATGTGTTTTTATAAAAATCAATCGCAGAGTTGTGGAGTGAAAAGCAATCCCTCTTACGGATCTTAAAAGCAAGGAAGTTAACAGTTCGCTAGAACCTTCACAAGTTGTGGATAACTTTTTATTGACAATGAGTGTTTGGTATGTTAGAATAAGGGCTATTAGAGGGAGGAGTATGACGAAAGAAGAGAAAAAACAGGCGCGTTTGGAAAAGAAACAAGCAAGATTAGAGAAAAAACTTGATAAAAAAGAGAAGATTTATCAAGAAAAATATGGGGTTTCATATAGAAAACTAGTCAAAAAGAGTGATAAAAAAGAAAGTAAACAAAATAAAAAGCTTTTGAATTCTTTACTAAGATCGGAGAAAAAGATAATTATTATTTGCTCTTGTTGTATGGTTCTTTTGTCAATAATTTCCTTTGTTCCAGCATATCTATTTCAAAGATATAATACATATTTAACCCTTGGAAGCTGGGACGATGCTATTAAATTAATATTTATATACATAGCTATTGGATTAGTGATGGAGCTTAGCGAAATAGCTATATACTTCTTCTTGAGGAGGGCTAGTGGACGAATCGTTCGCAATATCCGCAATAAAATGAATGAAAAGATTTTAAATGCAAAATATGAAAGCTTTAAATTATTAAATACAGGTGAAGTCTTAAACAAAATACAATCTAACTTGTCACAATATATTGATTATTGGATTAAAGTGATTCTAAAATACTGCGCAATTATTGATTGCCTTGGAATGATTATTTATTCAACTATTATATCTCCATTTATAGCATCAATTCTGCTTGGGTTTGGTCTTGCACGTTGGATCTTTAATATAATTTATGAAAATAAAGTGACTAAACTGGTTAGAAAGAGAGAAAATGCAATAAGTGATAAAATCGCAGGAGTTAATAATGAAAGCGTGCGAGGAATGCAAGATGTTAAACTTTTAAATGTGAAAAATATAGTACTAGAAAAATTATACAAGTATAATGAATATAAAATTAATGCAGCATACGACAGCAATAATAAAACAACAATTACTCAACTTATTAATAATCTGATTGTTTTAACAAGAAATTTAGTTTTTTTCTCAATGGTTGCGATATTTTTAAGAGATAATATGGTTACTCTTGGAACAGTTATGATGTTCTTTTCATACAGGGGAAGTTTTGAAAATTTATTCTGGTATCTATCCACATTAAAAAATCAAAAAGTAATAAGAGATGTTGCTGGCGACAGACTATGTGAGATCCTTGATGACAGTAAGTTTCCAGTTGAAGTCTTCGGGGATAAAACAATCAAAAATATCAAGGGAAAAATTGAATTTAAGAATGTTAGCTTTGCATATTCTGACCAAAAAGATAAGAAGGGCAACATTGTTTTAGATAAAGTAAGTTTCGTTGTTGAACCTAACAAATGCGTTGGAATTGTGGGCGAAAGTGGCGCTGGGAAAACGACAATAATTAATCTTATTCCTCGCCTATATGACTGCGACTCTGGAAAGGTTTTGCTAGACAATAAAGATGTCAAAACTTTAAATGAAGAAACACTTCGAGGGGCGGTTTCAGTAGTTTCACAAAATCCTTACATATTCAATATTTCCTTTGCAGAAAATCTTAGAATTGTTAAAAAAGATGCGACGGATGAAGAGTTAATTGATATAGCAAAGAAAGTAAACCTTGACAGCGTTATCTTGGCAAGAGAAGAGGGGCTTGAAACAAAGCTCGGCGAAGGCGGATTGCAGCTTAGCGGGGGACAACGTCAAAGACTTGCAATTGCAAGAGCTCTCCTTAGAGATTCAAAAGTTCTTATCTTTGACGAGGCGACCAGTGCTTTAGATAACGAAAACCAAAGAGAAATTCAAGAGGTTATTTCTAAACTTCAAGCTGACCACACAGTTATAATTATTGCACATAGGTTATCCACAATTGTAGGCTGTGATAAATTAATATTTATAAATGGTGGAAAGGTTATTGCAGAGGGAACTCACAGTGAACTTATGAAAAATTGTAAAGAATATAATGACCTATATAAAATAGAAAATAAAATGGAATAAAAAGGGGCTTTTTGCCTCTTTTTTTAATTAAAATAAATATTTAATTTTAATTTTCATAATTAATTATTTTTTTAATTTAAAAAATTAATTATTTAATTCTAATAATTATCCACATTTTTATTAAAAATTAATTATTTTTTTATATTAATTTTGTATTTTATTTTTTTATAAACTTATAAATAAAAACACTCTATTTGTAGAGAAATAAAGTATATATCGTTAGTGTTGTTTTTATTAATAAAGTTGATAATTAAAAAAACTTGAAAAACTTATGAAAAAGGCTTGACTTTTATTGCCTATTTTGTTACAATACAATTGCTGTGATTATGGGTTGAAGTATGAGGTTACTTTGGTTACCGGCAATCAAAGAGAACTTATACGGACAAGTCTTCAACTTAGATTGAAGGCGGCCGACAACTTCACATTTTTTTAAGTCTTACAGCATGATACACCCGGGTTAGTGTTCGAGGGTTCAGTATTTGAACAAAAAGAGCGCATATTGCGGGAAAATTAAGTAAATGTGAGTCGGTATTGCTATACAGGAGGTTTATTAAATGGCAACACAAAAAATTAGAATTAAATTAAAGGCCTATGAACACTCACTTATCGATAATGCTTGCAAAAGAATTATTGACACAGTAGAAAAGTTCGGCGCTAAAGTCGCTGGCCCTATTCCACTTCCAACAGATAGAGAAGTGGTTACAGTAATTCGTTCTCCACACAAAAACAAAGATAGTAGAGAACAATTCGAAAGCAAAACACATAAAAGATTGATTGATATCTACAGTCCTTCAACAAAGGCTGTCGACGCTCTTATGAAGCTCGACCTTCCAGCTGGGGTAGATATTCAAATTAAATTATAAGGAGGAAAGGCTGATTTATGAAAAAAGCAATTATAGGTAAAAAACTTGGAATGACTCAAGTCTTCTCATCAAACGGCTTAGTAGTTCCTGTAACTGTTATTGAAGCTGGTCCTTGTGATGTAGTTCAAGTTAAGACAGTTGAAAAAGACGGTTATGATTCAGTAGTAGTTGGTTTCGGAAAACAAAAAGAACAAAGAGTTAACAAAGCTCAACTTGGAGTTTACAAGAAAGCTAACGTTGAACCTGCTAAGGTTTTAAGAGAATTAAGAATCGAAAACGCAAAAGATTATGAAGTCGGTAACGTAATCAATTGTGAAATCTTCGCTGAAGGAGATAAAGTTGATGCAACAGCAACAACAAGAGGTAGAGGTTTCACTGGTGTTATCCAGAGATGGAATCAACAAAGATTAAAAATGACTCACGGTGTAGGACCTGTTCACAGAGAAGTTGGTTCAATGAGTGCAAACTCAACACCATCAAGAGTTTTCAAAAACAAACATATGCCTGGTCATTATGGTTGTGAAAGAGTTACAATTCAAAATTTAGAAATAGTTAAAGTCGACAAAGATAGAAATATCTTACTCGTTAAGGGTTGCGTTCCAGGACCAAAGGGGACATTAGTTGCAATCCGTGAGTCTAAGAAAGCTTAAAGGAGACAACAATGGCAAAGTTAAAAGTTTATGACATGGCTGCTAAAGAAGTTGGTGAAATTGAATTATCAGACGACCTTTTCGCAGTTCCTTATAATGAAGCCCTTATCCATGAAGCTGTTGTTGCTTACAACGCTAATCAAAGACAGGGAACAAAAAGTGCTCTTACAAGAAGTGAAGTAAGAGGACATGCTAAGAAGCCTTGGAGACAAAAGAAAACTGGACGTGCTCGTCACGGCTCAACAAAAGGTCCACAATGGACAGGCGGTGGAGTTGTATTCGCACCAAAGCCAAGAGACTTCTCAAAGAAAATGAACAAAACAGCAAAGAGACTCGCACTTCTTTCTGCTATTAGCACAAAGATCGCTGAGGGTGGCGTAACAGTTCTTGATAAATTTGAAATCGCTAGCGCAAAAACTAAAGATGCCCAAGCTTTCATGAACGCATTCAAGTTCGCTGGAAAAACTGTTGTTGTTAATGATCAAAATAGCGCAGAGATCAAGAGAGCAACCGCTAACATCAAAAACTTAGACATCGAAGAAATTGATCTTCTCAATGTTTATGAAGTTGTTGCAAACAAAAATGTTGTTCTTACAAAGTCTGCAATCAAATCAATAGAGGAGGCTTACGCAGAATAATGGAAGCATATGAAATTATTAGAAAACCTCTCTTAACAGAAAAAAGCTATGTTGGTATTCAAAACAAAGTTTACTCATTCGTAGTTGACAAGAGAGCAACAAAAACTGAAATCAAGAAAGCAGTTGAAAAAATCTTCAACGTTCAGGTTGAAAAAGTAAATACTGCTAACGTTAAAGGAAAAACAAAAGCTCAGAACACAAAAGCCGGAAGAACAGTTGGCAAGACAAGTGATTATAAGAAAGCTATCGTTACTTTGAAAGAATCTTCAAAGCCAATCGCATTCTTTGAGAGCTTATCATAATAGGAGGAGTTAACAATGGCTATAAAGACTAAAAATCCTACATCAGCTGGAAGAAGATTCTATACTTCTGCCACATTTGATGAGGTAACAAAGAAAGAACCTGAGAAATCACTCCTTGCTGTTAAGAAAAAGAATGCAGGAAGAAACGCTCAAGGTAGAATTACTGTAAGACACCAAGGTGGTGGAAACAGACAAAAATATCGTATTATCGATTTTAAGAGAAATAAAGACAATATCCCAGCTAAAGTTGTTGGTATTGAATACGATCCAAATAGAACAGCATATATCGCATTATTGAATTATGTTGACGGTGAAAAGAGATACATCATCGCACCTGTAGGATTACAAGTTGGTGACGTTCTTATGAGTGGATCAAACATTGAAATAAAAGTCGGAAATAATCTCCCATTATCAGACATCCCAGTTGGTTCTTTAGTTCACAACATCGAACTTCAACCTAAGAAAGGTGGACAAATTGCTCGTTCTGCTGGTGCCGAAGTTCAACTTATGGCTAAGGAAGGCAATTATGCTACACTTAGAATGCCAAGTGGTGAAATGAGAAAAGTATTACTTGCTTGCAGAGCTACAATCGGAACAGTTGGTAATATTGATCACGAATTAGTTTCACTTGGAAAAGCAGGAAGAAAGAGACATATGGGTGTTAGACCAGCAGTTCGTGGTGTTGCTATGAACCCTAACGACCACCCACATGGAGGAGGAGAAGGTAAGTCTCCAGTTGGACTTAAGTCACCTGTTACACCTTGGGGTAAACCTGCTCTTGGTCTTAAAACTAGAAAGAGAAAAAATCGCTCTAACCGTTTGATGGTTAAGAGAGTTAATTAGGAGAGCACAATGAGTAAAACATTAAAGAAACCTTATGTTCATGCAAGTTTAGTTAAGAAAGTTAATGAAATGTTAACTTCTGGAACAAAGAAACCTATCAAAACATGGTCACGTTCTTCAACAATTTATCCTGACTTTATCGGCTTTACATTTGCTGTTTACAACGGCAAAAAACACATTCCTGTTTATGTAACAGCTGATATGGTTGGACACAAATTAGGAGAATTTGCTCCAACAAGAACATACAAGGGACATGCAGAAAAGAAAGCAGCAAAGTCTGCTAAAGCAAAGTAGGAAGAGGTGAGAAATGGCTACAAGAATTAGACAAAAAGCAGAAAGAAGAGCCAAAGAGAAAGACATTCGCCCATTTGCAAAAGCAAATTACATTAGAATGAGCTCATCAAAGGTTCGTATCGTTTTAGACTTAATTAGAGGTAAAAAAGTTAATGAAGCTGTTGCTATATTAGAAAATATGCCAGATTCAGCTGCTGCCGAAAGTGTAAAAGTACTTAAATCTGCAATCGCAAACGCAGAAAATAACAAAGGAATGAATAGAGACAGCCTATTCGTTGCTGAATGTTACGCAACTTCAGGCCCAATGCTTAAGAGAATTTCTCAAAGAGCTAAGGGAAGTGGAGATAGAATTTTAAAGAAGACATCACACATTACAATTGTGCTTGATGAAGTGAAATAAGGAGGAACGCATGGGACAGAAAGTTAGTCCAATTGGACTTAGACTTGGTGTAAACAAAGATTGGAATGCTACTTGGTATGCAAAGAAAGCTGATTTCGCTGACAATCTTGTTGAAGACCAAAAAATTAAGAAATTTTTAAAGAAAAAATACTATGCTTGTGCAATCTCTAAAATCACAATCGAGAGAACTGATGCAAGATTAGTTGTTGATGTTTACACTGCTAAACCTGGTATGATCATTGGTCAAAAAGGTGCAGGTATTGAAGTTATTAAGAAGGAAGTTGCTGGTTTAATTAGACCTGTTAAAAACCTTGTTATTAACGTAAAAGAAGTTAAAAAACCTGATTTAGATGCTCAATTAGTTGCTGAGTCAATCGCTTCTCAACTTGAGAAACGTGTTCAATGGAGAAGAGCATTAAAGATGGCTATCCAAAGAGTTATGAAAGCTGGTGCTAAGGGATGTAAAGTTCAATTGAATGGTGTTATCGATGGAGCTAACACTCTTCACAGATCTGAGCATTACATGGAAGGATCTCTTCCTCTTCACACTATCAGAGCGGACATTGACTATGGAACAGTTGCTGCTTATACTAACTACGGTAAGTTAGGAGTTAAGTGCTGGATTTACAAAGGTGAAATCTTACCTAGTAAGTCAGCTGACAAAGGAGGACAAGAATAATGTTAATGCCTAAGAGAGTTAAAAGAAGAAAGGTTTTCAGAGGCAGAATGACAGGTAAGGCTTTAAGAGGTAACACAGTTGCATACGGAGAGTATGGAATGATCGCTACAGAACCTTGCTGGATCAAATCAAATCAAATCGAAGCTGCTCGTATCGCTTTAACTCGTTATATTAAGAGAGGCGGAAAAGTTTGGATTAAGATTTTCCCTGATAAACCTGTAACAAAGAAACCAGCAGAAACAAGAATGGGTTCCGGTAAAGGAAATCCTGAATTCTGGGTTGCTGTTGTTAAACCAGGCAGAGTCCTTTTCGAAGTAGAAGGAGTTGCTGAAGAAGTTGCAAGAGAAGCTTTCAGATTGGCTGGACATAAACTTCCTTGCAAAACAAAATTCGTAAAAAAGGAACAAATTGTAGAAGAAGGTGGTGTGAAAGATGAAAACTAGTGAAATTAAATGTCTTAGCATCGATGAACTTAATGCAAAAGTAAAAGAGTTAAACAATGAACTCTTCAACCTTAGATTCTCTCACGCTACTAGAAATCTTGCAAATCCACTTGCAATTAGAAACGTAAGAAGAGAAATTGCTAAAGTTAAGACTGTTTTAAGAGAAAAACAAGTTGCTGAAAAGGCTAATGGAGGAAACAATGGAAGATAGAAATTCAAGACTTACCAGAACTGGTGTTGTTGTAAGTGCTGGAAAAATGGACAAGACAGTTGTTGTTAACGTTGTTTCCAGAGTAAACCACAAAGTTTATAAAAAAGTCGTTCAAAAATCTAAAAAATTCAAAGTTCATGATGAAAACAATGAATGCGGTGTTGGTGACACAGTTCTTATTATGGAAACTCGTCCAATGTCAAAAGACAAATACTACAGACTTGTTAAAATCATAGAAAAAGCTAAGTAAGGAGGGCAATAAGATGATACAACCTCAAACAAGATTAAAAGTTGCTGACAATACTGGTGCAAAAGAAATTATGTGTATCAGAGTACTCGGTGGATCTTTTAGAAGAAGCGGAAATATCGGTGATGTTATTGTTGCTTCTGTTAAAAAAGCTATTCCTGGTGGAACAGTCAAGAAAGGAGATGTTGTTAAGGCGGTTATAGTTCGTTCAGTTAAGGGACTTCGTCGTCAAGATGGCTCTCATATTAGATTTGATGATAATGCAGCAGTCATTATTGATAACCAAAAACAACCTAGAGGATCTCGTGTTTTCGGACCTATCGCAAGAGAACTTAGAGATAAGGGATATATGAAGATTATATCTCTCGCTCCAGAGGTTATTTAAAAGGAGAAATGAAAAATGAGTTTAGCTATTAAGAAAGGTGATAATGTAGTTGTTATCGCTGGAAAAGATAAAAAGAAAACTGGAAAAGTATTAGAAGTTTCTCCAAAAGACGGAAAAGTTCTAGTTGAAAACGTAAACATCGTTACAAAACACAATAAACCAAGATCTCAACAAGATAAAGGTGGAATTGCTAAGAAGCCTGCTGCAATCGATGCTTCAAACGTAATGGTAGTTTGCCCTGTATGTGGAAAGGCAACAAGAGTTGCTCACACAGAAGTGGACGGAAAGAAAGTTCGTTCATGCAAAAAATGTAATGCAAGCCTTGATAAAGAGTTTGTAAAAGCTACAAAAAAGGCAGCTAAAAAACAAAAGTCGAAAGCCAAAACAGCAGAAAATAATTAGGAGTTGAATGATGGCAAAAGAATTAAATAGACTTCACAAGTTATATAGAGAAGAAGTTGTTCCTGCTCTTATCAAAGAGTTCGGATACAAAAATATTAATGAAGTTCCAAAACTTGAAAAAATTACTCTTAACATGGGACTTGGAGACGTAAAGAGTAACTCAAAGAGCTTCAACATTGCTTTAGATGAACTTATGGCTATCTCTGGTCAAAAACCAGTAGCAACTGTTGCAAAGAAATCAATTTCTAACTTTACATTGCGTCAAGGACAAAAAATTGGTGCTAAAGTAACTCTTCGTGGAGACAGAATGTATGAATTCTTCGATAGATTAACAGCTATCGCTCTTCCAAGAGTTAGAGACTTCCATGGTGTTTCTGATAAGTCATTCGATGGCAGAGGAAACTATGCTATGGGAATTAAAGAACAATTAATCTTCCCTGAAATTTCTTACGACAAAGTAGAAAAAGTAAGAGGATTTGATGTATGTTTTGTAACTACTGCAAAGACAGACGCTGAAGCAAAGGCACTTTTGAAGGCACTCGGAATGCCTTTCAATAGATAAGGAGAGTGGAATATGGCAAGACAAGCACTTAAAGAAAAACAACAAAAGAAACAAAAATACGAAACAAGAGAATATACTCGTTGCAAGCTTTGCGGAAGACCTCACTCTGTTCTTAAGAAATACGGCATTTGCAGAGTTTGTTTCAGAGAACTTGCAAGCAAAGGTGAAATCCCTGGCGTTAAGAAGGCAAGTTGGTAAGGAGGAAATATGTTAACTACAGATTCAATTGCAGATATGCTCACAAGAATTCGTAACGCTTTAAAAGCAAAACACGAAACAGTTAGCGTTCCTGCATCAAAGGAAAAAATGGAAATCGCAAGAATTCTTTTAGAAGAAGGTTATATTACTTCTTACGAAGTTGTTGACGCTGGAAATTTCAAAAACATCAATATCGTTTTGAAATATGATGAACAAGGAAGCGTTATTCAAGGTCTTAAGAGAATTTCTAAACCAGGACTTAGAATTTATGCACAAAAAGATAAAATTCCATATGTTATAAGCGGACTTGGAATCGCTATTATCTCAACAAACAAAGGTATCATGACTGATAAGAAAGCTCGTGAACTTAACGTTGGTGGCGAAGTTCTCGCTTATGTATGGTAAGGGGGTAGGATATGTCTAGAATAGGAAGTAAAGTTATCGTTATGCCTGCTGGAGTATCAGCAACCCTTAGTGGAAATGAAATTACAGTTTCAGGACCAAAAGGAACATTAAAACAAAAAATCGAAAAATGTATAGCCGTTGAAATTAAAGGAAGCGACATCCACACAGTTATCGCTAACACAGAAGACTCAACAGCTAACGCAAAACAAGGTCTTTATAACAGACTTATCCATAATATGGTTGTTGGAGTTTCTGAAGGATTTACTAAAGGACTCTTAATCAGCGGGGTAGGTTACAAAGCAACTGTTTCTGGAAAGAAACTTACATTAGACCTTGGATTCTCACACGACGTTAATGTTGATATCCCAGAAGATATCGATGTTAAAGCTGTTAGTGCAACTGAATTAGTTGTAAGCGGAATTGATAAGCAAAGAGTTGGTCAATTCGCATCAAATATTAGAGATCTTCGTCCAGTTGAACCTTATCACGGATATGGTGTTCGTTACAAAGACGAAGTAGTAATCAGAAAAGTCGGAAAAACTGCAGGTAAAGGCAAGAAGTAGGAGTTAGAAAGATGATAAACAAAAGTGATAAAAACATTGACAGAAAAGTTCGTCATAACAGAGTTAGAAATAAGCTTTCTGGAACAGCTGAAAGACCTCGTCTTAACGTTTACAGAAGTTTAACTCAAATCTATGCTCAAATCATTGATGATGTTACAGGAACAACACTTGTTAGCGCATCAACATTAGAAAAAGAAATTGCTAAGAATTGTGCAGGAAAGAACAAAACAGAACAAGCTAAATTAGTCGGTGCTGCAATTGCTGAAAGAGCAAAAGCAAAGAAGATTGATACAGTTGTATTTGACAGAGGTGGATACCTTTACACAGGAAGAGTTCAAGCTCTTGCTGATGCTGCCAGAGAAGCTGGGCTTAAGTTTTAGGAGGACAAAGTGAGCGAAGAAGTTAAAGAAGTAAAAGAAGTTAAAAAAGCTAGAAAATTTGAAGGAAAGCCAAAAACAGATCGTAAAGCTGCCCCAAAACGTGAAGAAGAAGGTTTCGATAAGAAATTAGTTTGCGTTAGAAAGGTAACTAAGGTTGTTAAGGGTGGTCGTACACTTCGTTTCTCTGCATTAGTTGTTGTAGGAGATGGCAAGAATGGAGTTGGTCTTGGAATTGGAAAATCTCAAGAAGTTCCAGCTGCTATCGACAAAGCTACAGCTGCAGCTAAGAAAAACATCAATAAGATTAGAGTCGTAGACGGAACTATCCCACACGAAATCATTGGTAAGTTTGGTTCAACTCAAATTCTTATGCTTCCTGCTAAACCTGGTACAGGAGTTATCGCAGGTGGAGCAGCTCGTGCTGTTCTTGAACTTGCAGGAATTAAAGATATCGTTACAAAAATACATGGTTCAACTAACAAAATTAACTGTGTAAAAGCAACTATGAATGGTCTTGTTGCTCTTAGAACTCGTGAAGAGATTGCTGCTCGTCGTGGCAAGGCTCCTGAAGAGATTTAAGGAGGATTGAAAAATGGCAGATAAAAAACTTAAGGTAACATATGTAAGAAGTGCTATCGGATACAATAAAAAACAAAGCAAAATCTTAGAAGCACTTGGTCTTACAAAGTTAGGTCAAACAAGACTTTTACCAGATAACGCAAGTATTAGAGGAAGTTTATTCCATGTTAAACACCTTGTAAAAGTCGAAGAGGAAAACTAGGAGGAAATTATGCAATTAGAGAATCTTAAACCTGCACAAGGTGCAACTACTAAGAAAGTTAGAGTTGGTAGAGGAATCGGAAGCGGAATTGGTAAGACTAGCGGAAAGGGCCATAAAGGTCAAAATGCACGTAGTGGTGGTGGAGTAAAAGCTGGATTCGAAGGCGGAAATATTCCACTTATCAGAAAAATGGCAATCCGTGGATTCAACAATAAAAATAATAAAAAGGTTTATGCAACAATCAACGTTGGGGATCTCGAAGGATTCGAACCAAACACAGTTGTTACTGCTGAACTTTTATATGAACTTCGTTTAATTGGTAAATTACAACCATATGGATTGAAAGTTCTTGGCGATGGAGAATTAACAAAACCTCTTATCGTTAAAGCAAACAAAGTAACCGCTACAGCTAGAGAAAAAATCGAAAAAGCTGGCGGAAGAGTCGAGGAGTAAAAATGTTTAAAACCATTGCAAACGCCTTTAAGGTAAAAGATGTAAGAAAGAAGATATTTATCACTCTTCTTCTTCTCTTTATATATAGAGTAGGATGCTGGTTGCCAATTCCTGGATTTGATATCGCTAAGATTGACAAGGATATCGAAGGTAATAGCTACAGTATCTTTAGTATTATGAATATGATAAGCGGTGGAGCTTTGAGCAACTGTTCATTGTTGGCTCTGGGGGTTTCTCCGTATATCACTGCGTCTATTGTTATACAACTATTGACGGTTGCAATTCCTGCACTTGAAAAACTTTCAAAAGCAGGTGAAGATGGAAGAAAGAAAATAAATTTATATACAAGAATTGCCGCTTTAGTGCTTTCTATCGCACAAGCAGTTGGTATTGTAATCTCCTATCAAAGTGCTCTTGATACTTCAAATGCTCTTTGGGTTGGAGCTCCTACATGGCTTATTGCTACAGGTATTGTTCTTGTATTGGTTGCTGGCGGAATGTTCACTGTTTGGCTTGGTGAAAAGATTACAGAGATTGGTATCGGAAACGGTATGAGCTTGTTAATCTTTGTAGGTATCCTTTCAACAGGCGCTGACGGAATTTTAACAGCAATTAAATCAATCGGAAGTAACATAATAAACCTTTGGACAATTTTAATTTTCCTTGCTGTTATGATTGCTATCTTTGCATTGATTGTATTTGTAGATTGTGCAGAAAGAAGAGTTCCTGTTCAATATGCAAAACAAATTAAGGGAAGAAAAATGTATGGTGGACAAAGCACATACATTCCAATTAAGGTTAACGGAACAAACGTAATGCCAATCATTTTTGCTTCAGCTTTGATTACATTCCCTCAATTAATTATTAGTATGTTCTGGCCAGGCTCAAGCGCTGAGCAATGGTATCAAACATGGCTAGGAACTGGTTCTTGGATTTATATTGTCGTACTGGCTGTATTAATCTTCGCTTTTGCATTCTTCTATGCTCAAATTATGTTTAACACAGAAGATATTTCAAAGAGAATACAACAACAGGGAGGATTTATCACAGGAATTAGACCAGGAAAACCTACAGCGGATTATTTGAAGAAAATTTCAAAAAGAATAACGCTTTTCGGAGCAGTCTTCTTAGCTATAATTGC
>CALCWV010000023.1 GCA_937907645.1 uncultured Clostridia bacterium | reverse complement strand
TCTGGAAGGATTTGCTCTTGTCCTTCTAGGTCAGCTATTGTCCTTGCAACTTTTATAATTCTATCATGTGCTCTCGCACTTAGTTTAAGCCTTTCAAAAGCAAGCCTTAAAAGAGCTTCGCAATCGCTTGATAAGGTGCAGTATTTTTTAGTCGCTGGAACACTCATCTTCGCATTGCAATAGTTTTTGCTGCTTTTAAATCTATTTAACTGAATTTTGCGAGCTTTGTCAACTCTTTCCTTAATATCCTTTGAGCACTCCTCTTTTGTTTCACTTCTAAGATCATCAAAAGTAACATTGTCCACTTCAATATGGATATCAATTCTGTCCATAATAGGGCCTGAAATTTTAGCAAGATATTTATGTATTTGTGAAGGTGAACACTTGCATTCACGATCCTTTGAGCCGTAGTTTCCGCATGGGCAAGGATTCATTGAAGCAATAAGTGTGAAACTTGCAGGATATGTAACAGTGAGAGCTGAACGAGCAACTGTGATCACTCCATCCTCCAAAGGTTGCCTTAATGTTTCAATCGTATGCCTTGCATATTCTGGGAATTCATCTAAATATAACACCCCGTTATGCGCAAGGCTAATCTCCCCTGGCTTGCTGAAAGTTCCTCCACCTGTGAGGCTAACGGTTGAAGCTGTGTGGTGAGGTGTTCTAAAAGGTCTTTGTGTAACAATTCCCTTTTTGTAGTCAAGCTCCCCTGCAATTGAGTGTATTTTTGTAACTTCAAGGGCTTCCTCAAAAGTCATATCAGGAAGGATTGAAGGAAAGCACTTTGCAAGCATACTTTTTCCACTTCCAGGAGGCCCAATCATAAGAACGTTATGCCCGCCCGCAGCGGCTATCTCCAAAGCTCTCTTCGCCTTAGCTTGTCCCTTTACATAGCAAAAGTCTAATCCAGTAGGCGTACTTGAAACAACATCCTCATATGCAGTTGTCTCTATTGGAAGGATATTTTTTCTCCCCAGAACAAAATCTATTGTTTCGCTTAAGGTTGCAACACCAAAGACATCTATCCCTTCGATAAAGCTTGCTTCCACGAGATTCTCTCTTGGAATAATAAACCTCTTAAATCCCAGTTTGCGTGCAGAAATAAGAATAGGAAGCACACCTTTGATTCGTTTTACTCCCCCGTCAAGAGAAAGTTCTCCGATGATTATTGTCTCCTTATTCTTTTCCTTGTCTAACGCATTTTTAATATTCTCCTCTGTTGATCCCAAAATTCCGAGGGCCATTGCCAAATCATAGACAGCACCCTCTTTTTTGACATCCGCAGGAGCTAAATTAATTGTTATCTTCTTATTTGAAAATTTGTATCCCGAGTTTATGATCGCACATCTAATTCTTTCTTTTGCCTCTTTAACTGTTGTATCTCCAAGTCCAACAACATTCAAAGAAGGTAGTCCGTTTACAATATCTGTTTCAACGTCTACAAGAAAGCCTTCAATGCCAAGCAATCCAAAACTTTTAACTTTTGAGAGCATTTCGCCTCCTTTACTAGGTAGAGTTTAGCACATTTTTTAAAAAACACAAAAAAAATATCGTATAAAACGATATTTTAAATGTTTTTTTAGTTATTATCAGCAGCTTTAACTTTAGCAGCCTTTCCTGTAAGGTTTCTTACGTAGTAAAGTTTTGCTCTAGCTGGCTTCCCTTTTCTAGTTACAACAACGTCAGCTACTAATGGTGAGTGAATTGGGAATGTTCTTTCTACGCCTACACCATTAGAGATTTTTCTAACTGTGAATGTTTCTCTAATTCCGCCATTTCTTCTAGCAATTACAACGCCTTCATAACCTTGGAGTCTTTCTTTATCTCCTTCTTTGATACGAACTGAAACTTTAACTGTATCACCAACGTTAAATTGTGGGATAGTTTCTTTCATGTTCTCTTTCTCAATTTGGTCTATAATATTTGCCATGACTTATCTCCTTTTTTCAGATTTTTGACAAAGTGTTCATAATAACATAGATTAGCGGACCACTCGAAGTCTTTGTTATTTTAACATAAAATGAAAGATTTTTCAAGCGTTTTTCTCACATTTTTCTGCAAAAATTATATTTTTTTCGATTTTATATGTATTTATCTACAACGGCCGCCATTATTGAAGTTTCTGTTATATCCACCAACACCCTTGACCTGATTTTTGCTATATCTATCATAATATGAGTTTTTGACTGGATTTTGAGGTGCTCTGTACTTTTGAGATGTTTGCTGATTTTTTTTGTAAACTACGTCGTCGCTGTCAGTGTCAACGTTATAATCTTTGTCGTTCTTTATCTGCTCGTCTTCCTTAGTGTTGTCACTTGGCTTTGAGTCTTCATAGTCAGAGTCGCTTCTATAATTGTCTCCATTTTCATTATTATCTTCTATAAGCTCCTGAATGATCTTGTGATCGCCTGGATCGCTCCCTGGAACGCTAGTTGCGTTGTTTTTACTAACAGATGCAAAGTGAAGTGTCACAAATGTTAAAGCTGTAACAACTGCAATTCCCAAAGGAATGCCGACTCCAAGTCCTACTTTTTGTTTTTTTGTTAGTGGCTTTCTAGGTCTTTTTCTCATCCTTCCTCCTATTTTTGACAGGTTTGTGGTAAATTCCTTTTCTTATTCCCATTTAGTATAGCACAAATTTAAAATATGTCAATAGAGTTTTTGTGTTAATATGCTTGACTTTGTTTTTTTTCTTATATATAATACAAGTTGTAATGATGGGGTTGGAATCCCGGAGCAAACGCTTGTCGGCGAAAAGACATAATAAGGCACGAAAGTGCGAATTAGGGTGGAACAGCGAAAAACAATCGCCCCTATGCAGTCGGATGCATGGGGATTTTTTAATGCCCAAAGAGTTAAAAGGAGATAATATGGAAAATGAACTAACAATGGACAAAATAGTAAATTTATGCAAAACAAGAGGTTTTGTATATCCAGGAAGTGAGATCTATGGCGGGCTCGCAAACAGCTGGGACTATGGTCCAATCGGAAGCGAATTAAAGAAGAATATCAAAGAACTTTGGTGGAAAAGATTTGTACATGAAAATGAGTACAATGTAGGAATTGACGCAGCAATTATTATGAATCCAAGTGTATGGAAAGCAAGCGGACACCTCGCAGGCTTCTCTGACCCACTTATCGACTGCAAAGAATGTAAAACAAGACATAGAGCTGATAAGCTTGTTGAAGACTATGTTAACGCAAACAATATCAAGCTTGATGTCGGAGCAATGAAGAACGCAGACCTTGAAAAGTACATTGCTGACAATCACATCAAATGTCCTAACTGTGGAAAGAGTAACTTTACGTCACTCAGAAGCTTTAACCTCATGTTCAAAACTTTCATGGGTGTTACTGAAGACAGCAAAAGCGAAGTTTATCTCAGACCAGAAACAGCACAAGGAATGTTTGTTGACTACAAAAATGTAGTTAGAACTCAACGCCCAAAAATGCCTTTCGGAATTGCACAGATGGGAAGAAGCTTCAGAAATGAAATCACACCGGGAAACTTCATTTTCAGAACAAGAGAATTTGAGCAAATGGAATTGGAATTCTTCTGCAAACCGGGAACTGACCTTGAATGGTTCAAATTCTATAAAGACGAAATGAGAAGATGGCTTAAGGATTTAGGAATTAAGAGCGAAAACTTGCGTGAAAGAGATCACTCCCCTGAAGAATTATGCTTCTATAGCAAAGCAACAACAGACTTTGAATTTAAATTCCCATTCGGTTGGGGCGAACTTTGGGGAATCGCTGACAGAACTGACTATGACCTAACACAACACCAAAAAGCAAGTGGCGAGAACATGGAATATCTTGACCCAATCACTAATGAAAAATATATTCCATATGTAGTTGAGCCAGCGCTCGGAGTTGATAGAATGTTCCTCACAATCCTCTGCAATGCTTATGAAGAGCAAACTCTTGAAGGCGGAGACACCAGAACAGTGCTTCACCTCCTCCCTGCTCTTGCACCATATAAAGTTGCTGTACTTCCTCTTTCTAAAAAGCTTTCAGACAAGGCAAGAGAAGTAAGAAGACTCCTCGCAAGAGATTTCAGTGTTGACTTTGACGAATCAGGATCAATCGGAAAGAGATACAGACGTCAAGACGAGATCGGAACTCCTTTCTGCGTGACAGTTGACTTCGATACTTTAGAGAATGATACAGTTACAATTCGTGACAGAGATACAATGGAGCAAATCAGACTTCCAATCAGCGAACTCGCAAGCTATATCGCACCAAAAGTTAAGTTTTAATAACTAAATTAGAGTATTGGCTAGCGCGCGTTAAAAACGCTTGCTTCGCACACCCGCACAAATCAATTCTCTTTCAGCCTTTTGCCCGATTTTAAACACAAATCAAGTTAATCGCTAGGCTCGCTGTTCTCCTCTGGAATGAGTTTAGTTCTCTAAACGATTTTCAGAGGCGGACAGCAGTAACAATGTGATTGACTTTATTTTTGTCTAAAATTCAGAACCACCGATAAGATGATCTCTATCGGGAACCTGAAACAAAGAAACTACAAGAAAAATCTCTTGATTTCTGCTGGCATAACTCTGCGAATGATTTTTATAAAAGTAATACTTTTTGAGCGTGACCAAATGAAACAAAAAAAGCGAGCAGGACAAGGCTCGCCGTCAATTACTGGCGGGAATGATTGTTATCAAGATTTTTGTAGATATGCAAAAAATTTTCTGAAGGATCTAAATCAGACAAAGAATAAGGGAAGATGCAAGGCTCGATGGTCAGTCAAGGTGGGCGCATAGTGACCTATGTAACCATCTTGATTGGCCATCAGTAAACGCAGTCCCCCCAATCGTAGAAATACAAATGAAACAAAAAATAGGGCGAGTCGCTAGGCTCGCTGTTTAGCTCAGGCAGGAGTTTAGTTCCCCTAAATGACTGTCTGAGATAGACAGCAGTAACAACGCGAATCGCCCTATTTTTTGTTTCATTTTACCAGTCGTAAACTTTGTGAGTATGACTCTTCACATCATCATAATAATCATAATACGATGCTTTAAATTTTTTCGTTTCTTCTGCTTGTTTTTTCTTTTTGATATCTTTATTATTTTGCTGCATTTTTCTTCCTTTTATATTGTAATAGCATTTGTTTATCTTCAGCGGAAATTCGATAGCTATCTCTACATTTTTGCACACCTTTATTGATAGTAAAATCGTTCATATTGTGCGTTTTTAAAAATTTTAAGGTTCTTTCTCTCTGCTTTGTAAAACACTCTGCAAACAGCCAAGCATTCGCCATATTTACGTAGTACTCGGTTTCCGACGAAAGGCTGCTCATAATGTCAAAAATTTTGTCGATATAGCTGTCGTCATTAACAAATTTAAATAGGATTATCAACCCGCAGCGGCGCATGAAAGTTTGAGGAGATTTAACATAGGTTTCAGCCAGTGAAAAATACTCTTTTTTGTTGGCGTTATTGATGTTAAATTTCAACGTGTCAACTGCTGCCCAGTTGTCCACTTTGGAGAGATATTCATCCAAATATTTTTTCATAAGTGAAAAGTCCTTGATTCTGCAAACAAGCCCTCCGCAAATGGCCTGCTCTGTGTAATTTAAAATATGAATTTTGTTCAAAAATTCAAGAAAGTTTCCTTTTGAAATTTGCGCTATTATTTTTTTTAGGGCAGGCGAAGGAACAGCGATACAAGGCAAGCTAGTGTTAACAATTTTTCTTTCCCACTCCCCTTTTTCTGGTCCTTTGCTAAATGATAAAACATATTCGTGAAAAGAGGTCATATCTTCCACTCCCCAATGTTTTTTGACCAAATCCATATTTCACCTCTCGTCTATTATACAGCAAAATTCAATTTTTCGCTATAATAATTTATCTTTTTGCAAATTTAATTGATTTTTTGCTAACATTGATGTAAAATAATGGCATGCAAAAGGAGAAAAACAATGAAAAAAATTAAAGCATTTTTTGCGGACTTTAAAAAATTCATTAGTCGTGGAAATATCCTTGACATGGCTGTCGGTGTTATCATAGGTGGCGCTTTCTCAACTATCGTTACATCTTTAACAAACAAAATCATTATGCCTCTAATCAACTTGATTGTTTATGCGTGCACAGGTGGAACTGGAATTTCACTAATTACAGTTTTAAATGGACAACCTTATTTACTAGAAGATGGAAAAATCAATCCTTCATGCTTGTTTATCGATTGGGGCAGCTTCATTATCGCTGTGATTAACTTCTTGATTATCGCATTTGTGTTATTTCTAATTTTGAAGGCAGTTATGAAAGCAAACGACTTGCTTAAAACAACTGTTGACGACCTCAACAACAAAGAACTTTTGAAAGAAAAGCACGCTGTTAGAGTTCAAGCTAAAGCCGAGAAAAAATCATTCAAATTAGCTTGGAAAGAGCACTTAGAAGAAAAGGCGAAAGCAGCCGAAGAAAAAGCTAAACTTGAAGCAGAAGAGAAAGCAAAGAAAGAGGAAGAAGAGAGACTTGCAAACCCAAGCCAAGAAGAACTTTTAAAGCAAATTCTAGCAGAACTTAAAAAGCAAAATGAAAGCAAAGAATAAGAAGTGAAAATTCACTTCTTTTTTCAAAAAAACGGATGAAAAGAATAACATTCTGGAGTACAAAAAACAACTTAAATGCATTTCCCTTTAACAAAAAAATGTACTTTTACATAGTATGTATTAGCAGGTTGTTAAAAGGAGAAAAATCATGTCTTGTTTTTGTAATTCCCCTAGACCATTCTGTCTTTTAAGACCTATAACAGGAACAGCAGGTCAAAGGGGCCCTACTGGTCCCACAGGTCCAACTGGAGCAACAGG
>CALCWV010000022.1 GCA_937907645.1 uncultured Clostridia bacterium | reverse complement strand
CTTGCCACTGGCAACTTTTCTTAACGCGTCGCCCCAACTGAGCTATTGGTCCACAAATGTATTAAATTATCCCGATTTTATCTATCGTAGGGTCCGGGGAAACCTCTCCAATTTCAAAACAAGTTTGAAAACTGGTTCTGTGCGTGTTTATAAACAAGCATTGTTATTTTACAACAATGTTTGATATTTGTCAATTAAAAACAACAAAAATGTTCAAAGAATTTTATTCTTTTTAGTGTTTGATAGATTTTGGTTGTCTTGACAATATTTTTAGTCTTCTAAATCATCATCTTTAGTTTCTATAATACCATAAAGACGTTCAAATTCCATAATCTGTTTCTTAAGGATAAATTCAATCTCTTTATTCTTAGTTCTTCCGTGATATTCAGCTATGTAGCCAAGTTTTTCAAGAGTTGTTGGAGAAACTCGCAATGTAAATCTAGGGTAGTTCTTTCTCATTTCCTTCTTCCTTTGTGATATATTTAAGTCTACTATATTTTTTGTCGAATAATGTCGAACTGACGACAAATTGACGGCAAAAAAGCAAAAACTCAATATATAGTATGAATGAATATTTGAAAAACACAAACAAAAATATTTGAACTTATTTTACAGCTGTGATATAATAATATTATGAGAATAGTTGCAGGTAAATTTAAAGGCAAACAATTGAAAGATAATCCATATAAGCATATTCGTCCAACAACGGATAAGGTCAAGCAGGCGCTCTTCACGAAATTGCAGTTTGACATCCCTGGAGCGAGGGTTTTGGATTTGTTTTGCGGGACAGGCGCACTAGGGATTGAGGCTATTAGCAGAGGTGCTAGGGAAGTCGTTTTTGTTGACGTCAATGACAGAAGCGTAAGGCTGACGAAGGAAAACTTGGCAGCATTAAAATCTGACGCTAAGGTCATTAAAGGGGATGCAAATGTTGTACTTGGTTTTTTAGAAGGTGAGTTTGACTTAATCTTGCTTGACCCGCCTTATCAAAGTGGACTCTATGAAAAGATGCTAACTAAAATTGGTGAGAGAGGACTGCTCAGTGCAGATGGAACGATTGTGTGTGAACATTCAAGAGAGGACGACTACTGCTGGGAGCCATTTGAAGTCTACGATGAGAAGGACTATGGGACAATAACATTAACATATTTGAGAAGGAAGTAAATCTTCCTTTTTTTAAATTATAAAAAGCATAAGTTAACGACTTTCTTTATTATATATAGTATAAACTCTGGCAAATTTTGCAAAATAAAGAAAAGGAAAGAGTGGAGCGTATCTCACAAAACTTTTCAAACAAGTTTTGTGTTTAATAAATAAAAAATCAAACCTTGGGAAGGTTTGACAGATACGCTCCATTTTACGACATTCTGGTGAATTCTGCTCCAGTCGGTATGACGGGATGTGTGCCACAGCTGTAGAAGATGTTTATATAAATAAATTTTCTCATGCGAAGCTAGTTGGATATGTCTTGCAAGGCAAGTCCCATAAGGGTGCGCCAGCAAATTAAGTTATCCACAATAGC
>CALCWV010000021.1 GCA_937907645.1 uncultured Clostridia bacterium | reverse complement strand
GTTTTGAAAGAGAAAAACACATCCTTTGCAAGTTAGCTTTTTGATGATCTCTTTGGTCCATCGTTGAGAACTTCTTTCTGAACTTTAACACCCTTTTCATCTTTTACTTCTTTAACAACTTTAACAGTGTCTTCGTAAGAGTTGATAGCGGCTGTTAAGAGTTTTTCAGCGATACTTCTAACTGACTTAGCCTTAGCAAGAGTTGTTTCAATCTTTCCATTCCAAAGAAGGTTTGTCACTTGATTTCTCAAAAGTGCATTTCTTTCTTTTGATGGTCTTCCTAATTTATCGTTAGCCATTTTTTTCTCCTTTTTGATTACTCTTCGTCTTTACGAAGTGAAAGTCCATAACTTTCAACTTTTTGAATAACTTCTTCTATTGATTTTATTCCAAGATTCTTAACTTTTAACATGTCAGCTCTTGATTTCTTTACAAGATCTTCAACAGTGTTAATTCCTGCACGTTTCAAACAATTGTATGAACGAACAGAAAGATCCATTTCCTCGATAGGAAGTTCCATCAATTTAACTTGCTTATCTTCTTCTTTAGCAATTAAGATATCGCTATTTCTAATTTGATCGCAAAGATCTACAAATAAGTTGATATGTTCAACTAAAATCTTTCCTGAAAGACTAACTAATTCGCTAGCTTCAACTGTTCCATTTGTTTCAACTTCAAGAACAAGTCTATCGTAGTTTACTTTTTGTCCAACACGAGCTGTTTCAACACTAAAGTTAACTTTCTTAACAGGTGAGAAAATTGAATCCATAGCAATGAAGTCAATATCTGTAAATTTATCTTTGTTTTCTACATTAGAAACGTATCCTCTTCCATTCCCAACCATTAAATCCATATCTAAAATAGCACCTTCATCCATTGTGCAGATATGAAGATCTGGGTTTAAGATTTCGATTTCATCGTTTGGTTCGAAATCACGAGCAGTAACTTCTCCAGGAGTGTTTCTTCTAATTCTTAAGAATGTAACGAAGTCTTTATCTTTGTTTGCGCTCTTTAAAGCTAATGTCTTTAAGTTCAAAACGATATCAACTACGTCTTCAACTACTCCTCTGATTGTTGAAAATTCGTGTGGAACACCAGCAATTCTAACAGCAATAGGAGCTGTTCCTGGAAGTCCTGAAAGAAGAGTTCTTCTCATACAGTTTCCAAGAGTGATTCCATAACCCTTTTCTAATGGTTCTACTATAAATCTAGCAAAACATCCGTTTTCTGCTTCTTCGCAAGTAATATTTGGTTTTTCCATTTCCATCATATTATTTAATCCCCCCTTATCTTGAATATAACTCGATAACAAGTTGTTCCTTAATATCAGCATCAATGTCTTCTCTTACTGGAAGAGCAACAACTTTTCCTGTAAGTGTGTTTGTATCAAATTCAACCCACTTAGGCATAACAACTTTCATACCTTTAAGAGCCTTAACAGGTTCTTTCTCAAGCTTGTTTTCTCTGATTGAGATAACGTCTCCAGCTTTAACTATGTATGAAGGAATGTCTAACTTCTTGCCGTTAACAGCAATAAGTCCGTGGTTAACCATTTGACGACATTGAGATCTACTTGCACCAATTCCCATACGATAAACAACATTATCAAGTCTTCTTTCGATAAGGGATAGCATGTTCGCACCAGTTACACCTTTCATACGAACTGCTTCTTCATAATAACTTCTCATTTGGTTTTCAAGAAGTCCATAGATTCTTTTAATTTTTTGTTTTTCACGAAGTTGTGTTCCATATTCAGTAAATGTTACTCTTCTCTTAGTTGCACCATGTTGTCCAGGTATAACTGGTCTTCTTTCCATAGCACATTTCTTAGAAGTACATCTTTCTCCCTTAAGGTAAAGTTTAACACCTTCGCGTCTGCACTGACGGCAGTCTGGTTCAATAGTTCTTGCCATTGTTTTCTCCTTTTAACCTTATATTCTTCTTCTCTTAGGAGGTCTGCAACCGTTATGAGCGATTGGTGAAACGTCCCTGATAAGTGTTACGTTAAGTTCGCAGTTAGCAAGTGCTCTAATAGCAGATTCTCTACCGCTACCAGGTCCTTTAACATAAACTTCGACATTTTTAATTCCATGTTCTTTAGCAATTTTTGCAGCTTCTTCTACACATGTTTGAGCAGCAAATGGAGTGCTTTTCTTTGATCCTTTAAGACCAAGCTTTCCTGAGCTGCACCATGACAAAGCATTTCCATCACAATCTGAGAAGGTAATGATTGTGTTGTTAAATGATGTCTTAATATGAACTTGACCGTTAGAGATGTTTTTAGAAACTCTCTTCTTAGCCTTAGTAGCTGTCTTCTTAGTTGTTTTTGTTGCCATCTTTATTCTCCTTATGACCCTTTCTTAGAACTTCCAGCAACCACCTTCCTTGGTCCCTTTCTTGTTCTAGCGTTGTTTCTTGTGTTTTGTCCTCTTACAGGTAATCCTTTACGATGACGAATTCCACGATAACATCCAATTTCGTTTAATTTTTTGATATCTAAACTAACTTTCTTTCTTAAATCTCCTTCAACGATAACGTTGTGTTCGATATAGTTACGAAGTTTAGCAACTTGATCATCAGTTAAATCTTTAACTCTGATATCTGCGCTAATGTTTGTTTCTTCACAGATTTTATTGGAAATAGCTCTTCCAATTCCATAAATATAGGTAAGTCCTATCTCAAGTCTTTTTTCTCTTGGTAGGTCCACACCAGCAATTCTTGCCATTTAATTTTCCTCCATTCTTTGAAAATTTTAACCCTGAGTTTGTTTGTGTTTAGCACTCTTAGGGCAAATAACCATAACTTTTCCGTTTCTCTTAATTACCTTGCATTGATCACACATAGGCTTTACGGATGCTCTTACTTTCATGATTTTTCTCCTTGTTAACCCTTATCTCTCCAGGTTATTCGGCCCTTCGTAAGATCGTAAGGGCTCATTTCGACTTTAACTTTATCTCCTTCGATGATTCGAATACAGTGAACTCTCAATTTTCCAGAGATATAAGTAGTTATGACATGACCATTGGCAAGACGAACTCTGAATGTGCTGTTTGGAAGAACTTCTTCTACAACGCCTTCAAATTCAATTACATCTTCTTTTGACATATCATCCTCCTTTATAAATTTTTAATAAATTTTCTAATTGAAGCGTTCACTTTCTCGTCATTAATCTCTAATTCTTCAATAGGAAATCTTTTTGTGCTAACTTTTTGAATATGTTTAACACTTTTCTTTTTTGGCTTATCCTTTTTCAGTCTTTTGCCATCTGCTATATAAGCATAATTTTCTGCTACATCAATTACTACGAAAACCTGGTTCTTTTCTTTCCCAGCTAATGCTTTTACGACCATACCTTTTTCCATAATCACTCCTATAATGTCAATATTTCTATTCCATTCTCAGTGATTAAAACTGTATTTTCATAATGAGCAGCTGGAAGGCCATCTCTCGTCACTATTCCCCATCCATCACTCAACATGCCTACTTCCTTTCTTCCCATGTTAATCATAGGTTCAATAGCAATGCAAGCATTTTTTGTAACGATAGGTCCGTCTGTCTCCTTTCCATAGTTAGGGACATTAGGTGGTTCGTGCATTCTTCTTCCAATGCCGTGTCCAACCAATTCTCTCACTACTGAATACCCATGTTTTTCAGCATAGGCTTGGATAGCATGAGACATTTTTCCCAATCTATCACCAACTTTTAAGTGTTTAATTCCTTCGAAAAAGCACTCTTTGGTGACTTGAATCAATCTTTCCTTTTGAGGAGAGATTTTTCCAACAGGGAAGGTTCTCGCAGCGTCGCCGTTGTAACCTTTATAAATTACTCCGACATCAATACTCACGATATCTCCTTCTTTAAGAACGATATCAGCGGATGGAATGCCATGCACAATCACGTCATTTACTGACGCACATATGCTAGCCGGGTATCCATCATAATTTAAGAAGGAAGGTATCCCACCACGATCTATTATATACTTTTCAACGCATTTGTCAAGTTCTAAAGTTGAAATACCTGGCTTAATCAACGTTGCTGCGTAGTTAAGCGCATCTCTCGTCATTTCACCTGCTTTCTTCATTAAAACAATTTCTGCTGGTGTCATGCAATTCACTTTCTTGCCTCCAAATCTTTTAAAAGTATTTTCGCACGGGCATATACTTCGGCTGGTGAACCACTTCCATCCAGTTTATATACCCTATCACTATAGAAATCTACAAGTGGTGCTGTTTCTCTATCGTAGATTTCTAGACGATTCCTAATTGCGGCTTCCGACTTATCGTCATCACGTTGGTAAAGTGGCGCCCCGCATTTGCACGTTGGATCACTATAACTAGATGTATTGTAGATCTCGCCACAAGAAGAACATACTCTTCTAGTTAAAATTCTTTTTATTATAACATCAGAAGGAATTTCCAAAACGATTACTGCGTCGATCTTTGCAATTTTTTTCAAAGCCTCCGCTTGTTCCTTCGATCTTGGAAATCCATCTAATATATAACCGTTTTTACAGTCTTTACGACTTATTCTGTCTTGTAGAATTTTTAAGATTACATCAAGAGGAACTAATGAACCCTTATTTACATAACTCTTAGCAAGTTTTCCAAGTTCCGTCTCTTTCTTCATTTGCTCTCTTAAGAGATCTCCTGTTGAAATTTGAGGTAATCCAAACTCTTTAATGATTTGTCTTGCTAGTGTTCCTTTCCCAGAACCCTGAGGCCCCATCAAAATAATGTTCATCAAACACTCCTTTTTCTTAATCTAAAAAACCTTTATAAGTTCTCATAATCATTTGAGCTTCTAACTGTTTGTCGAATTCCAACGCTACAGAAACAATAATCATAAGTCCTGTTGCACTGAATGAATTTATCAATACAGAATTAATTCCCGCAGTTCCGATAGCTTTAAAGGCTAAACTTGGAATAAGTGCAATTATAGCTAGGAAGACTGCTCCG
>CALCWV010000020.1 GCA_937907645.1 uncultured Clostridia bacterium | reverse complement strand
AATTATTTTTCAGCCTTTTGCCCTTTTAAGAACCCCAATAAGATAACTTGATTGGGAACCCTAAAATGCCAAAATCCAAAAAAAATCTTTTCCTTTTTACTGCCATAACTCTGCGATTTGAAGCTATTTAAAGCAAACAATATTCGAAGTAGTTGTAATGAGACAAAAAATCCAGCGAGATGCGAGGCTCGATGATCAGTCAAGGTGGGCGCATAGTTACCTATGTAACCATCTTGACTGGACATCATTTAAAAATTTTTATTAAATATCATTAATTACAAAGATTAAATGAGACAAAAAATAGGGTGAGTCGCTAGGCTCGCCGATTAGCTCAGGCAGGAGTTTACAACCCCGTAAATGACTGTCTGAGGTAGACGGCAGAAACAACGCGAATCACTCTATTTTTTGTCTCATTTGGATTTTTAGGACATCCGCTCTCTTTATCCTATACCTCGAGAAAATCAGAATCGAAAGCGCTAAAGCAATGCTACATCCACAGAAGACAATCATTCCAAGCCCGCTTTGAACTGATAGTGGCTGGAGAGCCGCAGTTGAATCAAATTTGATAAGGTCAAGCATAAGACCCATAACAAGAAGCGAGAGCGAGTTTGAAATGTTGTAAGTGAACGAGTAATATCCTAAGTATGCTCCCGATTTATTTTCGCCTGTTTCAAATTGCTCCATTGCTATAACATCTGCGTACATGGAGATAGGAAGAGCGTACATTGCTCCAGTGCCCATTCCACAGAGGAAAATTGTGAAGCACGTGATAGGATAAATTATGGAATTGCTGACGTAGGTTCTAAATAGGAAGGTTATAAGCGTGGCACCAAGCCCCATGAGCACGACACTAAGGCCCGTGATTATTGCATGCTTTTTGTCCACTCTTTTTGCTATACTTAGCCAAAGAGGTTGAGCTATAATTGCCCCACCGAAAAGGCAGAGAAGAAGAATCGAAATCTGCGCGGATGAAAAGTGATAACAGTATGTGAAAAGGTGCATCCCAACCGATGTAAGCAAGCTTGAAGCAATTTGCGCGGTGGAATAGCCCAAAATTACGCAGGCAAAAGAGGATTTTTTGAAAACATCAAAGTATCCTTTCATAAGTTTTCTAAATGAAGTCTTAGGCGTGAACTCGCAAACATTCCTTTTTCGTGCTTGTTTTAGATTGCCGAGAACATTTATTAGCCCAAATAAAATCATTAACCCCGAGTTAATGTATGCAATAGTCAAAAATCCCTCTTGAGTGTATTCAGTTTGGACGCCGATTGAGATTGAGGGCATAAAGAAATAGAGCAGAAAGCTTGGAAGAATCATCCCTATTATGGCAAAAACGGATTTAAAACTTTGCAATTTCGATTGTTCGTTATATTCGGGAGCTAAATCAAAAGCAAGGGCGTTGTTTGGTGTCGAGAAAAATGTGTTTGCAGTTTCTTGCAGAAGGAGAAAGAATATTAGCCAAAGGAACATGACAACCTGCGAACTTTTCGGCATACTCCAAAGGAGAATATTACAAAATGCGACGGCAAAGATTGCCACAAGAATGTAACCTAAGCGCTTACCAAAGACTTTATTGCATGTCCTATCGGAGAGATTTCCTACAAGTGGATCGCTAATCCCGTCCCACAAAGAGGATATCGCGATAGCTAACCCTGCAAGTGAGCCAGACAGTCCCATAATACTTGTTGCAAAAAACATAATAAAAGAATTCATGGTCTGGGAAAGGGAATTGTATCCAACGCACCCAGCACCATAACAGAGCTTATTTACAAAAGGAAGATTATCTCTTTGTTTCATTTGAGATATGTATATGCAAACTATATCTCAAATTATTTTAAATATTAATGTATACAGATAAAACAAGGGTAAGAGAATTTTGTCAATATTTTGAAAAAAATTAAAAAAATGCTTGACACGAACATCCCCGATATGTATAATTGACAATGTGATTGTGGCCTCATGGTCAATCGGTTAAGACGCCGCCCTTTCACGGCGGAATGAGGGGTCCGACTCCCCTTGAGGCTACCAAAACAAAAGAAAAAATCCCGCGAGGGATTTTTTTCATATCTTTTTTAGAAATTTTCATATCTTTTTAAAGCTTGGAAGAAGTATTACTCTTCTTCTTTTTTCTTTTTCTTATTTTCTTTTTCTTGTCTTAAAAGTTCTTTCATGCCAATCTTTGATTGCTTTTTAGGATATAGCACTCTTTCGGCAATTTCAACTCTTGTTTCTTTGTATGGGATAAGTTCTTTGCAGAATCTTTCAATTCCGTCAAGTACGTTTTCGTTGTCAGATTCATATTCTTCGTCAACAGGAAGGATGAGTGTCACGCTCTTGCCTTTAACTTTCTTTCTTGTCACTAAATCCCTATATACAACGTCTTCAAAAATTATTCTACCTTTAAAGCCTGTACCGCCCGAGATATTATAGGATTGACCTTTGATATCAATCTGAATTTTTGGCATAGTTTTTTCAACAACCTCAGCCATATCGATTGTAAATATACTTGGGAAAGCGTTGTTAATCGCTTGAGAAACCTGCAATGTGAACGATTTTGGTGTTTCTCTTGGCCCGCAGTCAGCAATTTTAACCCTCTTGCTTGGTCTTTTCATTTCGCTTGGAAGTCTTGTGATTTTTCTCACATAGAAACCAATTTTATTATTCATGAAAAGCTTGCTTAGGATAATTCCTACACTGGACAAAAGGTTGTCTGGGGTGTCATAAACAACTTCGGTCGTTTTAATCTTCTCCGCAAATCTAAACGCATAAAAACCAAGATTGCCGTTTAATTTATCAACAATCTTTCCAACGTCATCTCTTAGCATATCATAGTGATATCTTATTGTCTCACTTGTAAGGTTATTATTCTCCATAACTGCCTCCGCATTTTTAGTTTATCCTAAAATAATAAAAAAAGCAAATAAAATTGATGTATGCAAGAAAAAAAACGGGACAAACCCGTTTTTTGATATATCCAATTAAGCATTGAAAATTTGTTTGAAGCTATTTCCGAATTTGAATGCTGGAACATTCTTAGCAGCAACTTTAACTTTTTTCTTTGTTAAAGGATTGATTTTAACTGCTGCAGCTTTTTGTTTTAATTCATATGAACCAAAACCAGCGATTGCAATTTTTTCTCCTGCTTTTAATGTTTCAACAATTGTTGCAACCATTGCTTCGAAAGCAATTCCTGCGTCCTTTTGTGTGAAACCAGCTTTATCAGCCATAACTTTAATAAATTCAGCTTTATTCATAATGTTTTCTCCCTTTTTTTGATTTGTATATCTCTATACTTATCTACATCTTATCATATTTTTACTCTTTTTCAAAATGATTTACTCTTTTTTTTCATATTTTTAAAGGGATTATGGCCTTTTTTGTCTTAATCTATCTCGCAAATAGCAATTCTATCTGTTTCCAGTAGAATCCCCAAATCGAGCCCCATTTCTTGAAAAACAGTTTTACTCCACGATATTTTGTTCCATTTTTAACGATAATTTCTGCAACGCCGCATATCTTGTTCTTCGAAAACACACCTCTTCTTCTAGAGTCAATACTCACTGCTCTGTTATCTCCCAAGCAGAAATAACTGTTTTCGGGAACTTCATAGAACGCAACGCCGTCAATTATTGACACATGCATGCCCGAGCTTATAAATGTCCCATAAAATTCAGACTCATAATATGTTGTTGAAGCTATATATGCAGACTTTGCACTCGTCCAACCTTCATAGCTCTTGATATAGTCCTCGTCTAGCTGGATAACTTCTTCTTGTCCTGCATATTGCATAAAAACATGATAATATCCGTCTTCGGCAATCTTGATTGTGATTTTATCCCCCGCCATGGCGATAACTCTTTTTATTATGTAGTAATCGTTTTCTTTGACTCCAGTTGTGTTTAAGTTGACAACGACTATATCGCCCCTCTGTGCTTCCTTCTTTTTGTTTACGTAAACAAAGTCTTGCTTTGTGTTTGGATCAGAGTCCGAAACTTCAGCATTTATTGTTGGGCTCATAGAAGGCCCTTCGACATCGGATATATAATATTTGCTTCTAAAATCAAAGTACCAGATCATAAAGCAAACAAATATGATTACATATATTAAAAAGATTATGGAAACGACTTTAGGAATTTTCCTAACCTGTTTTTCCACATATGCATTTTCTTCGGCTGTTGCTTTTCTTTTTCTGAACTTAAATTTAAACATCAATCCTCTTTTCTTATTGAAAATCTGCATCCACAGTAATTTTGACGATACAGATTATATTTTTTTGAAAACTCTATACTCTTTTTATAGCCGTCCTGCTTTTTGTAGTTCCCCTCTAAAAAAGGAATTCCCTCTTGCTCGGCAATCTCATGCCCTATCTGATTGATTATGAAAGAATTCTTGTGCGGACTTACTGTTAAAGTTGTGCCAAAATAGTCAAAACCTCGCTTTTTAGCCTCTTTTGCAGTTCTCCTAAGTCTGTATTCAAAGCACTTTGCACATCGCGCTCCGCCCTCTCTTTCGTTCTCTAAACCTTTGACGAAATTAAGATAGTCCTCTTCGTTGTACTCATCCTCCAGAATTTCCACACCTACGATTTTAACATATTTCTCCTGCTCCGCCAAACGTTTTTGATATTCCTCTGCAGGATAGATATTCGAATTTGTGTAGAAAATTGTCAGATCGTAGTCGGGACTCAGCACATCAATAACCTGCGTTGAGCAAGGTGCGCAGCAGGAATGTAGTAAAACTTTTTTCACTCTTGCACCTCCAAAAGAGATATAACTTCAGAAAAGATTTTGTTTCCTTCAATACACTTCTTTGTGCTAGGCTCATACTTTTCTAAATTAAAAATCAGCGCATATAGCGTGTTTTTCTTCTCAAAAAAGAGTTGCACCATTGCTTTTTTCGAAATCTTTTCTCTAATGACATAGACATATGCATGCTTGTCCTTTATCTTCACCTTTGACTTTAAAAGCATCTGAAGATTAGGCGTCGTCTGCTTGTAGTCTGTAATCATCCTGTCAAACATGTTTAGTCCAACACTGACCTCTTCGTTTACTAAAAACAAAGTTGCTATCTCTCCACATGGGGCTTTGTAGTTGCATAAAAAAGACATTCCTTGATCATTTTTCAAAGAAAACTTATCCTTTAATTGCACCCAACCAGTTGATAGCGATAAAATATTCTCTCTCATGCTTTAATTTTAGCACAAAAGAGGTCAAATATCAACTAATAATTAGATAAATACTCCAGGGCAACGTGTATAGCAAGATGTTGAGTTGTTGTTATTGTTTGCCAAAGTCAAAAGTAGAAGTAGCAAAAAGTTTGCATTTGTGTTGAGGTTAGTATCCGTTGCCGAGGCAATTACAGATATTAACATCACTAATAATATTTCATTAGATATATTCATATCTCCTCCATTATACATATTTATTTTTCTTTTTCTCAAAAATGCTAAAATCGGACATTTTTTTCTTTTGAATATAAAAATTATTATTCTAAACTAATCTTACGAAAAGGAGCAAAAATGGAACAAGAAAAATATTTAATACTTTCCGAAAGACATAAGGCGGAAATAAAAAACTATCTCCCAGAAGACAGAGCTGTTCTGAAACTGGCAGAATACTTTCAAAACTTTTCTGACTCGACGAGGCTCAAAATCCTCTCGTGCCTGTCTGTTTGCGATCTTTGCGTCAATGACCTGTCAAATCTTCTAAATATAAATCAAACGACGATCAGTCACCAACTCAAATTCCTTAAAGATCAAAATTTAGTCGCTTATCGCAGGAACGGAAAGATAATGATTTATTACATAAAGATTAATTATATTAATGAAATAATGAATTATGCTGTTAGCTCGCTTGTCTAGTAAAATGCAAAACTAAAATTATCGAAAAATAATTTATTTTGACTATTTAACAATTTTTTTCAAAAAAAATAAAAAAATATGTAAAATCGTTTTGATTAAATATTTTTTTGTGTTAAATTATCTGTGTAAAACGAATTACAAAATAAATTATTTGGAGGATAAATTTATGTGGGCTCTTTTAGGTAAAATGGCAATGAAAGTTTCTGAACTTGCTACTTGGGTTCCTTCAAGCGATACAGATGCTGCTTGGGGAAAATTTCAATTTGATAAAGACCTGGGAGGAGAAAGTTTTACTTGGCTAAATTATCTTTACAAATATCTTGGACCTGTACTTTGGGCTATTATGGCTATCGTTGGTGCTGCTGGTGCTATTTATGCTATCGTTCTTGGCGTTAACCTTGCTAGGGCTGAAGACCAATCAAAGCGTGATGAAGCTAAAAAGAGATTAGTCACCGTTTTAATTGCTGTTGCAATTACAATTGCTTTAGTTATCTTCTTCAACACCTTACTCCCAATGATCATCGAAGCGTTTAGCGGAGGAGCAATTAGAGTTTCAAAGAAATCATAAACAAAAAAGATGCTGAATTCAGCATCTTTTTTTTATTTATCCCCACAAAAGTCGAAAAATTATTAATTAATGTTGAAAATTATCTAATTTTGTTTTGAAAAAATAATTTTTTGTGATATATTGAAGATATAAAAGGTTTAAAGAATAAGAATAAAAAAAATTCTTTTACAAAAAATAAATTAAACTTACTTGGAGGTTAATATGTTACAAGTTTTAGGAAGCATTTCAAATTTACTTGCAAAATTCACATTTACAGATACAGACGCAGAAGCTAAATTTAATTGGATCAATCAAATCTATACATACTTAGGACCAGTTCTTTGGGCTATTATGGCTATAGTTGGAGCTGCTGGTGCTATCTATGCTATCGTTCTTGGTGTAAACCTTGCTAGAGCTGAAGACCAATCAAAACGTGATGAAGCTAAAAAGAGATTAGTTACAACCTTAATTGCTGTTGGTGTAACTATTGCTTTAGTTATCTTCTTCAACACATTACTTCCAATGATTATAGCTGCATTCAGTAATGGACAAATGACTTGGGGCTAATTAGATTAAAAAAGAACAACCTTTCGAGGTTGTTTTTTATTGGAAAAAATAATTAAGAAAAAATATAAATAAATTGTTGAAAAATAGCTAATTTTGTTTTGAAAAAATAATTCTTTGTGTTATATTATTAATGTAAAAAATAGATTTGGAGGAAAATATGTTACAAGTTTTAGGAAGAATATCAACATTACTAGGTAAATTTAATTTTGGAGAAAATGATTCTAAATTTAATTGGCTCAACCAATTATATAAATACTTAGGGCCAGTACTCTGGGCTATCATGGCTATAGTTGGAGCTGCTGGTGCTATTTATGCTATTATCCTTGGTGTTAACCTTGCTAGAGCTGAAGACCAATCAAAACGTGATGAAGCTAAAAAGAGATTAG
>CALCWV010000019.1 GCA_937907645.1 uncultured Clostridia bacterium | reverse complement strand
TTTCATTCCAACCAAATTAAAGAAACTTCAAGCTATAATCCAACAATTAGCGACGATATTCGTTATGTAATAAATAAAAACAAAGACATTAAAGACCTTGTTGTAGTTCACAACTTATCAGAAAGCAAACTATTAAAATCTATTGAGCTTGGAGGCCTTGTTGTGCCTTCTATTGCAATCACAAAAGACTCAATAGGCCACGACAATTTTGGAGATATAAGCTTAATTTTCAAAAGCGATACAATAAATCCACAGAATAGTGAAAACAAAGTATTTGCTTCAGATGTTTATTCAAAGCGTTTTCCTAAAGTTGTTACAAAATTTGATGAAAATACAAGCAAGGCAATTTATAAAAAATTTGAGCCAGCTATGAAGAAGTTGCAAAGAATAGAGTCTGCTTCTTCCCTTGAGCAGTATCTTGAAAACACTTCTTTAGCGAACACCGTTGACTATTTTAGTCGTCAAGACTATGTTAAATTGCAATATTTAGAAGATTCTGGGATAGAATTTGAGCCAGTTTATAAACTTTATGAAGTTGACAGTCTCGATAGAGCAGTTTATGAAATGCTCATAGAAAAATATTCTAAAGTTATAACAAATGAGCAAGAAGTTGACTTTGACTATGTAAACGAAACAATTTTGCCAGATGTTGCAGAAGTTCTAAAACAAGAATATCTTAAAATGGCTGAAGAAGGCTCTTTTGAAGCTATTAAAAAATCATACAGAAATAGAGCTGAAACTATTAAAGACAACTTGTATTTTAATAAAGTTGACAGCTATATTTACAACGCAAAAAAATATTTAGAGCTAAAAGGCACAAAAGTTATTGACGAACGCTCAACCATAGACAAAATAAACAATCTTACAAAAGGCAAAGAAAAATCAATAAATACTTATGTTTATGATTTTCTAAAGAAATACGACGAAGGCTCTTATTTTAGAAATAATAGAGATTTTTACGACAGATATGGAAACCAAAGAAGCTTTAACCAACTACACGAAGAATTGACTCTTGAAAGCTTGCTTGACTATATGACTGGAACTGTTCAAGACTCTGAAGGTTATAACTATGGAGTTGGAAATATCAGAAGTTTACTCTCAAAACAATTTGATTCTTTGCAAGAGATAAAAGCTTACAAGGATAAAATTCTTCCGGAAGAGCAAATGCAAAAATTCAAAGAGGCTTCAAGCAATATTTTTGACGCATTATGCAGTAAAATTCACGACGATTATTCAATAGCTGCTGATATGCTTCACGATAT
>CALCWV010000018.1 GCA_937907645.1 uncultured Clostridia bacterium | reverse complement strand
AATGGAGAAATTTCGCAAGAAGAATATGACGATATGTTCAAAGATTACAGCGGTGCCCAATGAGAGGATTAGTTTGAATTGTTCTTTCAATTCGCTTGACAAGGGGAGAAGAAAAGTATAAACTTAAAGCGTAAAAACTTTGATGAAAGACACGGTCGCGTAGAAAACAATCAGAGAGTTGTCGGGTGGTGCAAGACAATTTGTAAAAGTACGTTGATTATCACTTTCGGAGTTGCTATTTGAACAGCCTTAGGCCTAGTAGATGGTGCCGGGATTTCCCGTTATAGAAAGATTGTGTGGTGGCACAAGGATAATAGTCGTGGAATATGTCCTCGGTGGAGTCTTGTGCTTTGCCGAGTTATTTTTTTGGTAAAGGAGAAAAAAAGAATGAAAAAAGAACAAGCAATGCCAAATTTTGTTGAACTAGAGCATAATGTCCTTGATTTTTGGAAGAAAAATGACTGTTTTCATAAGCTTGTAGAAAAGAACGCTGGTCATGAGAGATTTAAGTTCCTCGATGGACCTGCAACAGCGAATAACAGACTTGGGATTCACCATTTTTGGGGAAGAACGCTTAAGGATCTTACTATCCGTTACAACGCATTGAAGGGCAAGGACTGTATGTATCAAAACGGCTTTGACGGACAAGGACTTTGGGTGGAAGTTAATGTTGAAAAAGAGCTTGGACTTAACGGAAAGCCGGAAATTGCGCAATATGGAATAGACAGATTTACAAACAAGTGTATGGAGAGAGTGAACTATTTTGCAAATGAGATCACAAATCAATCAATTCGCATGGGACAGTGGATGGACTGGGACCACAGTTATCTCACAAATACAGATGAAAACATCACTTCAATTTGGTATTTTCTCAAAAAATGCGATGAAAAGGGCTGGATTGTAAAGAAAAATCGTCCTATGGCGTGGTGTCCTCGTTGTGGAACTAGCCTTTCAGAACATGAAATGAGTTCGTCTTATCATGAAGTTGAACATACTGCTATTTTTGCAAAATTTCCTGTTAAGGGCAAGGATTTCAAAATTATCGCATGGACAACAACTCCTTGGACACTATCTGCCAACGTTGCTCTTGCTGTAAATCCAGAATTTACTTATGTTTTAGTAGATTTTAACGGTGAAAAACTTGTTCTTGGAAAAGATAGACTTTGCGTCCTGAAGGGCGATGCTAAAGTTTTAGAGGAAATGAAAGGCTCAGACCTTGTTGGACTTGAATATGAGACATGTTTCCCAGAACTTGGAATACAAGATTTTGTACATAAAGTTGTAGCATGGGATATGGTTGATAACGCAGAGGGAAGCTGCGTCGTTCACATTGCTCCTGGATGCGGAACAGAAGACTTCGAGCTTGGTCAAACACTTGGTCTTCCGGAAATCTGTCCTATAAATGAGCAAGGTGTGATGCTTGATTCAACAGGCTTCCTTGCAGGGAAGAAGACGACTGATGTTGTGGAACTTGTTGTTAATAGACTTCAAAGAGACGGAAAGCTTTTGTATGCACACAAGTATAAACACAGCTATCCATTCTGCTGGCGTTGCAAGACTGACCTTGTTTACAAACTCATTTCTGCTTGGTTTATAAAAATTGATGAAATCCGTCCACTTGCTTTGAAAGCAATTGAAGACGTTGAATTTAAGCCTGCATATGCTAAGAAACGTATGATTGACTGGCTTGAAAATATGGGAGATTGGAACATTTCTCGTTCTAGATTCTATGGACTTCCTCTTCCTTTCTATGTCTGTGAAAAATGCGGAAAGGTGCACGTAATTGGCTCAAAAGAGGAACTAAGAGAAAGAGCCGTTAACCCTGAAATGGTCGACGCTCTTCCAAATATCCATAAACCTTGGATTGATGATATTAAGATTAAGTGCGACTGCGGCGAAACGCTTTCACGTGTTCCAGAAGTTGGAGATGTTTGGCTTGATGCCGGAATTACTCCATTTAGCACGAAAAAATACTTTACAGACAAAAAATTCTTTGAAAACAATTTCCCAAGTGATTATGTTTGTGAAATGATTGAACAGATTAAGCTCTGGTTCTACTCACTCCTTATCATGAGCGTAGTTCTCACTGGCAAAGCGCCATACAAAAAGGTGTGCACATATCAATATGTAAAAGACGAGAAGGGCGGAGAGTTTCATAAGAGTGGCGGAAACACACTTGAGGCGGATAAAGTAGCTGACACCGTCGGTGCAGATGTTGTGAGATATCTTTTCTCTTCTTCAAGCCCAACAAACGATATGCGTTTTGGATTTACTCTTACAGACGAAGCAAGAAGAAAGCTCTTGGCATTCTGGAATGTCTACACATTCTTTAACACATATGCTTGCATTGACAACCCAGATATTGCTCACTTTGAACCTAAAGAAAGCGACCTTCAAGTGTCCGACAAATGGCTAATTGAGAGCGTAAACAAGTTTATTAAAGATAGTGATGTAAATTACAGCGAGGACAAGGCATATCTTGTTGTGAAAGATTTTGAAAAGCTTGTCGATGACCTTTCAAACTTCTACATTCGTTCAAACAGAAAGAGATTCTGGAAGAGTGAAAACAAGCGCGATCAAATGACTGCTTACTGGTGCTTATACTATGCAATTAAATCTTGTGTCAGCGTTATGACCCCAATAATTCCTTTCGTTTGTGAACATATTTGGCAAAATCTTGTTAGAGAAATTGAGCCTAACGAAGCTGAGTGTGTAATGCTTGCTGGATATCCAAAAGAGATTTATCCGCTTCACTTTGAAAATATTCTCGCATATACAGAAAAAGCAAGGGATGTTATGTCAATTGCACAGCGCCTTAGAAACGAGAATCAAATCAAAGTTAAGCAACCTCTTCGCACTATGTACGTAACAGGGGACGAGTTTGCACACAAAGTTCTTGAAGCGTTCGGAAGCATTATTAAAGAAGAGCTTAACATCAAAAATCTTGAAGTTGTTAAAGACGAAAGCCGTTTCAATGATGAATATCTTTCTGTAAATTTCAAAAAAGCTGGGGCAGTGCTCAAAGGTGAAGTTCAAGCTCTAAAAGAAACACTTGCTCATCTTAGCAATGAAGAAAACAAGCTTGTTATGGAAGGGTACAGGAATGGCAAAGTCAGCGTTGGCAAATTTAGTAATCTTGATAGCGAATTATTCAATCTTGAGAAAAAACCAAAGGGCGACTACGTGATTGCTCATGAAAATGGAAATACTGTTGTTCTTGACGTTACTCTTGATGAAGAGCTTATCATGGAAGGGGAATATCGTGAATTTGTCAGAGGCCTTCAAGTCTTAAGAAAAGAGGCAGGCTTCTTGATTGAAGATAGAATTGTTGCATCTTTTGAAACAGAGGACGCACATCTTCAAAAAGTTCTTGATAAGTTTAAGAGTAAAATTATGCAAGAAGTTTTGATTAAAGAAATTAAAAATTCACTTTCAAACCCTATCATCTCTAAAAACGTTGAAATGGGTGAGGGAAGCGTGAAGGTAAACCTTGCAAAATAAAGCTCAGTTTTATTTAACAGACGTTAATTCTAATAAAACATGTTTAGATAATAAAAAGTTCACTAGTTTTTCTAGTGGGTTTTTTTTCAAAATCTCAGCATATGCTGCGATTTTGCATAATTTTTTTATTAAAAATTAAAGTTATTTTTATAACAACTTTGCAAGGAGTGATTTAAATTCCTCTTCAGTTATTGTTCCATTCTCTCTTAGTTTTCTAAGTGTTTCAACTTTCTTTTCAAAGCTGTCAACTCCGTTTACTTGTGACTGCTGTGGCTGCACATTTTGATTAACTGCCTTGTTATATTGTTGCTGATAAACTGGAACGCCATTTTCCTGCTGATAGAGTTCTTTTCCAGCTTCTGTGAATGATGGAACATCTCTCATTCCAAATACGATATAAATTAAGATTGATTGGATGCTAACAACTCCGCTCAAAATTGTAAATACAGAGCCAGCGATAAAAATAGATCTTTTTTTGCTAAATTCTTCCGGCGTTTTTGAAACAGCAACTACCATTAATAGGCTTCCTGCAATAAGCTCAATAAATATTGATATGATAAGAGTAATTAAAAGAACATATGGATAGTGTGCAGGAACATATCCTCCATTACTACTCACATAGTCTATTAAAATGTTTATGTTTATGCCGACAAACATTGAGCAAATAATAGACAGAACAGCTGTAACAAAGCTTACTATCGATGATGCCAAAATTAACTTCTTTTTTGATTCGAACATTTTTCCCTCCTTTTTTTTGCTTATTTAAATCTCATTTTCTTTAAATTTTATCATAAAGAATATAATTCTGTCAATGTATTTTTGTTAAAAGGCTTAAATATCAACAAGCTTTCTTTTAACATAAGATGATTATAGGAGGTGAAATATGTCATGTTTTAAGAGATATTGTCCCGGATGCTACATTGACCTTCGTCCACCTTGTCACGATTTTAGACCGCCTTGCCAAGAGCCTCCATGTCCGCCTTTTTATCCCAACTTTCCTCCGCCAGGTGGTGGATGTGGACACAGCTCACCACAAGAACTTTTATTCTTTTTAATTATCAGTAATTTTCCAAGAAGATATTGACAAAGGGAAGCTTTTATTCTATAATTTAAGTGAGAGGATAAAAGAATGAGAAAAACAGAGCAAGCTTATTTAAATACATTAAAGAAGGACAAATACAGTTGGTGGGATATTCCTGCACGATTTAGAAATGATGATGATTTTATAAAAGACGCAATATGCATTAATTATGAAATTTTTGATCTGATTGCTCCCGAGAAAGCTGTAAAAGAGGATATCCAGAAAAAGGCAATTGAAAGCTCATATAGATACTTAGATTCAATGAGGTCTGTTTACACAAGATATTTCAATGAAGAAGAGGCTGAAAAGATTTGTGCGGAGCTGGAACTTAAATGCGAGGATTTAATTGCGGACAAGATCGAGAGATCCACAAGGGTTGTCGAAAGAGATATGTAGAAATTGAGAAAACAGGTTCGAAAGAGCCTTTTTTCTTTGCTTTTATGCTTTTTTTGTGATAGTATATATTTTATAGGAGAAAGAAGATGGATGTTTTGACATATTGCCTAATTGGAATAATCGCATTATTACTCATAGGTGTTATAATTCTTGCTTGTGCGGTTTTTAGAAAAAAAGGAAGCGATTCATACAAGTTTTTGAAGGAAGATTTAGAAAAAAATATGAAGGATGTTAGAGATGGAATGGAAAAATCTCTTTCTTTAACACGTCAAGAATTGACTATGACTTTAGGCGGGAGAATAACAGAGTTTTCAAGGACAAATGAAGAGAAGTTGGAGTCGATAAGAAAGACTGTTGAGGACAAGCTCACAGCTTTGCAAAAGGACAACTCTGAAAAGATTGAAGTTATGAGAATGACTGTGGACGAAAAATTACATGATACTTTGGAAAAAAGACTTGGCGAGTCATTTAAACTTGTAAACGACAGATTAGAGTCTGTGTACAAAGGGCTTGGAGAAATGCAATCTCTTGCAGTAGGTGTGGGAGACCTAAAGAAAGTCCTCACAAATGTTAAATCTCGTGGCTCATGGGGAGAAATTCACTTGGAAAGCATTTTGGAGGAATATTTAACTCCAGAGCAATATGTAAAGAACGCAAAACTTAAGGCTAGCAGCAAGGATTTTGTAGAATTTGCTGTTAAAATCCCAAGCAAAGTTGACGGAAAAGTCGTTATGCTTCCAATAGACAGCAAGTTCCCAATTGAGGATTATGGCAGACTTGTTGAGGCGGAGGAAAAAGGGGATATCGCGCTTGTTCAGACCTATAGAAAGGAACTTGAAAAGTCTGTTAAGCTCTACGCTAGAACGATTAGGGACAAATATGTAGATCCTCCATACACAACAGATTTTGCAGTTATGTTTCTTCCAACGGAAAGCTTATTCTGTGAAGTACTTAAAAACGCTAGCTTAGCAGAAACAATTCAAAGGGATTACAGAGTTACAATCACAGGACCTACGACACTCACGGCGTTTATAAACAGCTTGCAACTCGGCTTCCACGCTCTCGCTATTGAGAAACAGACAAGCGAAGTTTGGAAGATACTCGCCAATGTTAAGACAGAGTTTGGAAAATTCGGAGATATCTTGGCGAAGACGAAAAAGAAGATTCAAGAAGTGGCAAATACTATGGAAGACGCTGAAAGCAAGACTAGAAACATACAGAGAAAACTTGGAAAAGTAGATTCTCTTCCATTTAACAACAGTACGGAAGAGATTGAGATAAATTCGGAAAATAATGAGGAAGAATAGAGATGAAAGTTGCAGATTGGGAAGATTACAAAGTAATAGCGACAGGTGACGGCGAAAAACTTGAAAAGTGGGGAAATGTGGTGCTTTTAAGACCCGACCCACAGGTCATTTGGAGAGCAAGAAAACCTCTTGCAAAGATGCCGAACATCAACGCTAGATATTCGAGAAGTGAAACAGGCGGAGGAGCTTGGGATATACTCAAAAAGTTTCCTGCTGAATGGCAGATACAGTGGAAGGGACTTAAGTTTATCGTTAAGCCTATGGGATTTAAACACACGGGACTCTTTCCAGAACAAGCAGTGAACTGGAAGAGGATGATGGAGCTTATTTCCAAGCAGGACAGGGAAATAAAAATTTTAAACCTCTTTGCCTACACGGGCGGAGCGTCTGTTGCTTGTGCTAAAGCTGGCGCGAAAGTTACTCACGTGGACGCAAGCAAGGGAATGGTCGATAGGGCAAGACAAAATGCCTCTTTAAATGGAATAAATAACATCAGATATATTGTCGACGACTGCAAGAAGTTCATTGAAAGAGAAATCCGCAGAGGACAAAAATATGATGCAATCATCATGGATCCACCAAGCTACGGAAGAGGACCAAGCGGGGAGATGTGGAAGATTGAAGAAAATTTATATGACTTCGTTGAACTCACAAAGGGAGTTTTGTCAGATAATCCGTTATTTGTCTTAATTAATTCCTATACAACAGGACTTCAGGCGGGAGTTATTGCAGATATTTTGGAATTAATATTCGGCAAAGGCGGAATTGAGGCTGATGAGATTGGACTTCCAACTGAGGAAGGAATAGTTCTTCCTTGTGGAAACTCGGGCTTCAAGATTTTCTAAAGATAAGGAGAAAAAATGTTAAAAGTTTTACATGAAGATAATCATATAATCGTTGTTATTAAACCTCAGAATATCCCGTCGCAAGCAGACGAGTCAGGGGATGAAGATTTGCTCTCAATGGTTAAGGCTTATTTGAAGAAAAAATATAATAAGCCGGGAAATGTCTATGTTGGACTTGTTCATAGACTTGACAGACCTACTGGAGGAATTATGGTGTTTGCAAAGACATCTAAAGCCGCAAGTAGACTTTCAGAGCAGATCAAAGAGCACACAACGACAAAGATTTATTATACAGTTGTAGATGGAGAGCTAAGAGCAAATGAAGAGGTACTCGTAAATTACTTAAAAAAGGACGAAAAGAACAATATTGTCAAGATTGTCTCTCAGGGAGAGAAAGAGGCAAAAAGGGCGGAACTTTACTACAAAGTTTTGCAAACAGAAGGGCAATATTCTCTTCTTGAGGTCAAACTTCTCACAGGAAGAAGTCACCAAATCAGAGTTCAAATGAATGGAATTGGTCTCCCAATTTGCGGAGATGCAAAGTACAACAAAAAGACATCTGCAAAAATGAAAAACCTCGCACTTTGGGCTGGAAGACTGGAATTTAATCATCCTGTTACAAAAGAAAGAATGGTGTTTATCACTCCACCAGATGAGACAAAGACGCCATGGAATAAATTTTTTATCAACAAATATTTTGTAAAATAGGAGGTCAAAAATGTTAGAGAGAAAAGAGATTGAGGAAAAATACAAGTGGGACACAACTAAGTTTTGCAAAGATGAAAAAGAGTTTTATAAACGATTAAAAGCTTTCGAGAAAAACAAAGATATTATCGTGAAATATGAAGGAAAACTCAAAGACGATAAAGTGCTTTTGGAAGGACTAAAATTTGAGGATAAAGTTGCTGAAGAATCAGCTAAACTTGGCGTATATGCGTTTCTTAGACAATCTGAGGATGTCAGAAACTCAAGCGTAAATGAAATGGCAGAGGAATATGAGCGTGTCACAAGTGAATACGGAATTGCGAGCTCTTTTTTCGATGTGGAAGTTTGCGAGTTTTCTGACGATAGACTTAAAAAGTTGATAAACAATCCAAAGTTCAAAGATTACAAACGTGGCTTTGAAAATGTACTCAAAAAGAAAAAGCATACCTTGTCAAAAAAGGAAGAAAAACTGCTTTCAGGAATGTCATTCCTTGGTGGCTTTAGCAGCAATTTTGACAAGTTTGATGATGGCGATTTGAAGTTTAACAAAGTTAGGGATAGCAAGGGAAAGCTCCATGAGCTAAATCATTCGACATATAGGGAACTTGCGGAGAGCAAAGATGTTGTTCTTAGAAAAAACGCCTATGTTGAATTTAACGGGGCTTATGGAAGATACATCAACTTCCTCGCTAACAACTATATCAGCGATGTCAAAGCTGACTGTTATTTTGCCAAAGTTAGGGGATATGAGTCAGCTCTAAGTGCGTCCATATTTAACGAAGAAGCAAGCGTCGATGTTTATAACAGGCTTATAAGAAAAATCCATGAAAATATTGATGTTTTCTACGATTACATGGAAATTAAAAGAAAAATGTTAGGGCAGAAAAGCATTTCAATAACAGATTCTTTTGCTCCAATAACAAAAGCCATTCCAAAGAAATACACCTATGATGAAGCAATAGAACTTATCAAGACCGCAGTCGCTCCTCTTGGGGAAGACTATGTCAAATTAATTCAAAGGGCAAAAGATGAACGCTGGATTGATGTCTATCCAAATAAAGGGAAGGGCAGCGGGGCATATTCTATCCACGCTTACGGGGTGACTCCTATGGTGCTTACGAACTTTACTGGCAATCTAGAGTCAGTGTTTACTCTTGCACATGAGCTTGGCCACGCGCTTCATTCTTACTATTCAATGAAAAAACAAAATCAACAGAATTCCGACTATGTCATCTTTGTCGCAGAAGTAGCAAGTACGACTAATGAAATGCTGCTTATGAGATATCTCATGAAAAATGCGACCAAGAAAGAAGAACTTTACTACTATCTTGACAGACTTTTCAGTGATGTAAAAAGCACAATTTACAGACAGACGATGTTTTCTGAGTTTGAAGAACTTATACACGCTATTTACGAGAAAGGGGAGCCTTTGTCTAAAGATAGGCTTTGCAACGAATACTACAAACTCAATGAGTTTTACTTCGGCAAGAAAGTTAAACTTGTTCCAGAAGTGAAATATGAGTGGGCGAGAATCCCTCATTTCTTTAGATCGTTCTACGTGTACAAATATGCAACTGGACTCATATGTGCATTAAATTTCTCTGACAAGATTTTTGCTGGGGATACAAATGCACGCGATAAATACAAAGAATTCTTGTCCGCCGGCTCAAGTGACACTCCAATCAAAATCCTTCAAAATGCTGGAAGCGACCTTGAGAGTGATGAAATATTTGATGAGGTGTTTGCATATCTAAGAGGTTTGCTCGTGAAATGGAAAGCACTTTGTTAGAATATTCAGAGTTATAAATTTAAAAAGCATTAAAAAAAGAGGCTAGGCAAACCTCTTTTTTTTGTTGGGTGGGGGAGATTTTAATAATACTTTGGTCTAAATATCATCCAAATGATCCATAGGCCTCCGGTCAGGAATATCATTAAAATATCAACTGCAGCATTATAATATCGGGGTGTGCCTTTAACAGTTGACGTGGATGATGAACTAGACTGATTTACGATATTGATGCTCTTATCTTTTCCTTTGTTTAAGTTCTTTGTGTCTACTCCGCAATAGATACATACAACAGCATCATCATCGATTTCTTTTCCGCAATGGTGACAAAACATTTTTTCCTCCTATTTTTTTTAGTTTCTACACATATTATATAAGTAGAATTCTACTTTGTCAAGCAAAATTAGTAGATTTCTTCTATAATTTTTGTATGAAATTTAAGGAAAGATTAAAAGAACTAAGAATTGAAGAAGGACTATCTCAGAAAAAACTAGCAGAAGCTATTGGCTCTTCGCAAAAAGCAATTGATTTCTGGGAGAAGGGAATTAATGAGCCCAAAGCAAGTTACATTGTTTCTCTTGCGAATTTTTTTAATGTTTCTACTGATTATTTACTAGGACGTACAGACGATTAAAGATTAGCGTCATAGCACTTTCACGAATTAAAAAGTTTTTCCAGCATACATTGTTTAAAGTGAAGAACGTTGGAAAAACAATGATAATCATTGGAATGTTCATTGGATCGGGATTTGTCAGTGGGAAAGAAATTGCCGTGTTTTTTTCGCGTTTTGGAAACTTCTCTTATATCTTTATACCATTAGCATTTATTTTGTTTTTTGCGGGCATTTTTTGGATATTAAGCCATGGAGAGAGGGCGGAAGAGAAATTCAACTCCTCCAAAAGCTTAATTTTTATTTCTATCCTTGTTAATTTAATTTTTACATCGTCAATGATGGCGGGAACAATAATGTCACTAAAGACAAAACATATTGCTCTTACAATCATGCTTATCTTGGCTCTTTTGTTTTTATGTTATCGTGTAATAAAAAAGGGAATGGGATATCTAACAAAAGTGAATACTATTCTTATCCCAATTCTTATCATTGCCCTTATAATTTGCTTGCTTAAAAATGCAAACGGAGGTCATGTGATTGAATCCAAAAACGCCGTATATGCGGGCTTTTTCGCTCTTCTATATATTCTTATGAACTTATCCTCAAGTTGCCTTGTAATAGGGAAATTAGGGAGCGATATGAGTAAAAAGAGTAGAATTTATGTAAGTCTATTTTCGTCACTAATTTTAACAGTTTTGCTTCTTGGAATTAATTACACTTTGCTATCAAACGAGAACTCGCTGGATTTAACTTTCCCATTGCTTGAAATGAGCGAAGGATATGTGTTTTATCTTATGAAATTTGTGCTTTTTATTGGGTGTTTGACGAGCGTTCTTTCGATAGTATTTGTCAACTCTAAAGCACTTCTTTCGCTTGGACTAAAAGGTTTTATAAACTACTTAGTTTGTGTCTGCCTTCCTCTTGTAATAAGCATGTTCGGATTTGGAAATATCGTGTCATATCTCTATCCGCTAGCAAGCATTTTAGGTGGACTCATTTTGGTTTCTTTATACTTTGTTCCATGCAAAAAACTGCAATATGCTTCGAAAAAGTAATTCTCCTGCATATTTATTTTATTTAAAAGCACAATAAAAGCATAATGACAAGGTATTTTTCACAGTGCACATATTTAGTTTTATTTCTCGTTTGCATTATGGCAAATGTTTTTGTCTATCCCATTTTTTCAAAATATACAAACATAACTTCGAGCGATATGCAGAGGATTAACAATTATCATGAAACAGAGCTTTATCCTCAAGATAACGTCACTCCTAACACCAAGGACGATGGCACATCTGGGTCAAGAATAAATGTGACAGTTTCGAATCTAAATTGGTTCGATTCAGTGCATGAGCAGTTTCCTACTTACACTAAAACTAGAGTGATAGATGTGGGCACGGGATTAACATATTATGTATATAGAAATGGCGGACACTATCATGCCGATGTTGAGCCTATCGACAGAGCTAACACGGACATATTCTTCAAAATCTATAACAATGAGTGGAGCTGGGCGAGGCGTCCTGTTTGGGTGGAAATCTTGCCTGATTTTTGGGTTGCTGCCAGCATAAATGGATATCCTCACGGGAATGCTTATATAAAAAACACAGGCATTGATGGACACACCTGCATACATTTTTTGATGAGTAAAACGCATGGAACAAAGAGAGTTGATGAAGCACATCAAGCGTGTGTAAATTACGCTTATGAGCACAGAGATGAGCTTATAAAATACTTAATGTAAAATTAAAGGGAGAGTGTGATGTAAAAATTTAGGCTAGGAAGGCGTGTGATATAAAGTTTTTATATGGTAGAGCCGTGTGATGTAAAAATTTTAACATGAGTTAAAATTTTTGATTTGCTTCCGCAAATCCCACGATTTATCGTGGCATCACACGGCCCTTTCCATCAAACAATATTTCCGAAATCCCAATTTCTTTTTTTATTATCCAACTTCTATAGTTTTCAGTTCTTTATCTCCTCTTTTTCAACAATCCAACTGCTCTTTTTTCAACATCCTATAAAACTATATATTTTAAAAAAACTATTCATTATAGAGTTTTTTTAAGAAAAAATTAGCTATTTTTTCATCAAACTAACTATCTAATTTTTTTCACATGGAAATTAATATGTAGCACAAAAAAAGCGTTATTTACGCTTTTTTTGCTCTGTTTTAGTAGATTTTTTTCCATTTAATACAATCTTTTCTGCGATACAGATTCCTCCATACATGAGACCAGCCAGTAGGCAAAGGAGAACTGTGCTTGTCATTACTAAGTCAATTTTGAAGACTTGGCTTCCATAGACAATTAAATAGCCTAATCCGGCGTTACTGGAAAGATATTCACCCATGATTGTTCCGACCCAGCTCATTCCCACGTTAATTTTAAGTACTGACATGAAGTTAGGGATGGCGTTTGGAAGGATGAGTTTCCAGAAAATTTGGAACTTGTTTGCATGCATAGATTTCATCAGTAAAATCTTATCGCTGTCACATGATAGGAAAGCGTTCATCATAGAAATGGTCGTTATGACAATGCAAATGAGAACGCACATTGTGATAATAGCTGTTGCACCAGAGCCCACCCAAAGGATAATGATTGGGCCGAGAGCAACTTTAGGCAAACTGTTCAAAATAATGATGTATGGCTCGAGAATATGTCGTATCTTTTCGTTCCACCACAGCAGAATTGCGATCAAAGAGCCAAGAAAAGTTGCGATTATAAATCCGATTACTGTTTCATATAACGTTATTCCTATATGTCCCCAGAGAGTTCCAGAGGAGAATAGTGTGATAAAAGTTCTGAAGATTCTTGACGGACTACTGAAGAAGAAGGGGTCTATAACTCCGTAGGTCGCCAGGAGCTCCCACAAACCAATAAAAGCGAGAAGAATTAATACTTGCATAGTAATGATAAAAATCTTATCATTTCTTAATTTTTTGATATATTTTTGATGCGTGATTGAATACTTAGTGTGCAGGTTGTTTTTCTTCATTTGTAAGATTTCTCCATATAGATTCAAAGAGTTCCCCGAAAGAAGGGTCTTCTCTTTTAGCTAACGGTGTATCGCCAATTAAGTCTATGTTCATAATTTTCTTCACTGTTGCAGGTCTTGCTGTAAGAATGACCATCTTTTCAGACATCGACAGTCCTTCCGAAATGTCGTGTGTCACCAAAATGGCTGTCTTTTTTTCACTTTTTATCATGTTATAAACGTCATCGCAAACTTTTAATCGGGTTTGAAAATCAAGGGCAGAGAAGGGCTCGTCAAGAAGTAAGAGTTCGGGTTCAAGAACAAGTGTTCTAATGAGTGCCACACGTTGTCTCATTCCTCCGCTCAGTTGTCTTGGCCTTCGATCTTTGAAAGAGTAAAGGTCATACTTTTTTAGCAATTCTTCAGCGAGAGCAAGCTTTTCATCCCTATCCTTAGGTTTTTGGATTTCAATTCCGAGGGTTATATTCTTCCAAATGCTTCGCCACTCAAATAAGTGGTCTCTCTGGAACATATATCCGATTCGAGAATCATTTTCCTTGACCTTTTCTCCATTAATGAGGATTTCCCCATTAGAAGGAGACAGCAGACCAGCTGAGAGAGATAGAATTGTGGTTTTCCCACATCCGCTTGGACCAACGATAGAGCAAAACTCACCCCTATTTACTTTGAAGTTTACTGCTTGAAGTGCTTGTATTTCTTGTTCTTTTGTCTGATAGTAAAAATCTACATCCTTAAATTCAAGTAGTGTGTTCATATGCTCCTTTACCAACATAGGAATTTCTTCCTATACTTTCATTGTATGGGGATTTTTTTATTGTGTGAGGGAAAAAGAAAAATAAAAAAAATTTCAATTTAGTGGCACAAAACATTGAATATGCGTTTTTTCGGTTGTAATATTGGGGCAATTGAGCACAGAGCTTAATTAAATGGAGGAAAAATGTTATTCGTAAATCACTCAACACAAATAAAAGTTCGTCTCAGGATACATATTTAAGGAAGATAGACTTGAAAAAAATAAAGAAAGAAGATGATGCAAAGCTAATCAAACAGGCGCTAATTCGCAAGGCGCTTGGATATGAGGCAAAGGAAAGCTCCGAGGAATATTCGTTGGACAAAGAGGGCAATGAGGTTCTCACGAAACGCAAAGTTTCAAAAAAATACTTTCCACCGGATATGACTGCTTTAAAGCTTCTTGTTGAGAAGTTTTATCCTGATTTAAATATAGACATAAGTATGATGAGCGACGAAGAGCTTATCGAAGAGAGAGAACGAATACTTCAAATGTTGAAGGAGCAAGAATAACATTTCCGCTTACAGAAAAGGAGGGAAAAATGGTTATCGAAAAAGTTAATACAAAGACAAAGTGCGATTTTGTCGGATGTAATAACTTAGCAGAATATTCCTTTAGCACAAAAGGACTACTCAAACACGAGTTATGTTTCTGCGAAGACTGTTTGAAGGGAATGTACGAGGCTATCGGGCAAGTACAAATCCCAAAGGGGACGAAATCTCCCTTTAAATTAAATGAAAGATTAAGGAGGAAGGATGAAAATCAAAGTAGAGGATAGTCTGGCAAAAGAGATTAAAGAGGATTTTAGAGCTAGACAAAACGCTAGGAAAAGCTTGGAAACACAGTGGCAATTAAACATGAATTTCTTTGTGGGAAATCAATTTTGCTCGATCGGATATGGTGGAAACCTTGAGGACAGCGAAAAGCAATTCTTCTGGCAGGAAAGAGAGGTGTTTAACCACATAGCACCGATTGTGGAAGTTAGACTTTCAAAACTGTCAAAAGTAAAGCCAACAGTTTCTGTAGTTCCAGCTTCAAACGAAGAGAGCGACATTGCAACAGCGAAATTATCAAAGAAAATTTTATCTTCAATTTCTAATAAGTTAAAACTCAGCGAAAAAATCAGCGAAGCTATGAAATGGAGTGAAATATGTGGAACATCTTTCTACAAAGTTACTTGGGACAATGATGCTGGGCAGGTGGTTGCAGTCGACGAGAATGGCAAAGAGGTAAGGAGCGGTGAAATTGATATTTCAGTGTGCTCACCATTCGAAATTTTCCCAGATAGCGACACTTGCGAAAATATTCAACATTGCAGAAGCATCATCCATGCAAGAGTTTATGGGGCTGAAGAAGTAAAAGCTATGTATGGCGAAGATATAAAAGGACAAGACATTAACGTTTTTGGATTTGATGCAATCTCAGGACTTGGTGGCCTCGGATATTCATCTCATGGAACAAAAATAGTTGAATCTAAGAAAAAGAACAGTGTTCTTGTGCTTGAAAAATATGAAAAGCCAACAATGGAATATCCAAATGGACGACTTATTATCGTTGCTGGAGACAGAGCTGTCTACCAAGGCGACTTGCCATACATGAATGGAGAAGACGGAGAAAGAGGATTCCCATTTATCAAGCAAGTTTCAATCGAACAAACAGGCTCATTCTGGGGAAACAGTATTATCGACAGACTTATTCCTGTTCAAAGAGCCTACAATGCAGTTAAAAACAGAAAACATGAATACTTAAACAGACTTTCAATGGGAATTTTGAAAGTAGAGGACGGCTCAATCGACCTAGATAACTTAGAGGACGAAGGATTGTGCCCAGGAAAGATTATTGTCTACAGACAAGGCTCAACACCTCCTGCCTTTTTGAGCGAGGGCGAAGTGCCAAGCAGCTTTGAGAAAGAGGAAGAAAAGCTTTTGGATGAATTTAAGTCAATAAGCGGAATTTCTGAAGTTATGGACTCATTCTACAACTCCAAAAATCTCAGCGGAACAGCTCTTGAGCTTATGTTCCAACAGGAAGATATTAGAATTACTTCAAGTGTTGATATTATAAAGAAATGTATTAAGACAATTGCACAACATATTTTGCGACTCTACAAGCAGTTTGCAGTTCTTCCAAGACTTAATAAAATTATGGGAGATGACGGAAAAATTGAGCTATTCTATTTCAACAAAAATGATATTTCAAGTGATGATATCGTGTTTGAAACGGAAACAGAGCTTAGCGAAACTCTGACTCAGCGCAGACAGATGATCTTTCAATTGCTTGAAGCTGGACTTCTTAGCGACAGCGAAGGAAAGATATCGGCCCGCATGAAAGCAAAGATCCTCGAATCCCTTGGATTTGGAGTTTGGGACGGAGCTTTTGAAGAAACAACCTTAAATAAGACGGAGGAAAATTAAATGGATAATGAAGAAATCGTGGAACAACCAGAAGAGGAACAGACGAAGGATAAGATGAGTGATAAACAAGGCGTCGATAGTGATTCTGGCTCCGCAAATATATCGGCAGAAGGCGAAAAGTTTGGCAAGTTCAAAGATGCCAAGGCTCTATATGAAGCATATAACCAGCTTCAAGCAGAGTTTACTCGCAAATGCCAAAAGCTAAGTGAATTTGAAAAAGAAAAAACTAGCGAAAACAACCTATCGGATAGCGAAATTGAAGATGGACTTTCCAAGTTCCTTTCCAAAAACATTGACGCTAAAGACTATTCCGACGAACTTAAAGAAAAGCTAAAGTCGGAAAAGGTTGATCCTTTTGAAAGCGCTTGGACAAAAATACTTGTTGAAAAGCTTTCAAGTCAGGATGAACAAAAAGTAAATGACCCATTTATTAAAAAACACATATTTTATGATGAGAAATTTAGAAACAAAGTCATTGAGTCATACATGCAAGATTTAAACTCAAAGAAGCCACCAGTTCTTTTGAAAACAGAGAGGGGAGAAAGAGCAACGAAGTTAGAGCCCGTTGCTCCAACTACTCTCAAAGAAGCGAAGAAATTGGTTGAGGATATGTTCTCATAATTTCTCTTGTAAAAATGTTTTGGGTTAAAAACAAAACTTAAAAAAGGGGTATATTATGGTAACACTTAGTAGTGCAGAAAATGCTTTAAAAAGCGTTTATCTTGGAGTGGTTGCTAATCAATTAAACATAAATGCAAACCCACTTCTTACAAAAATTAAAAGATCAAACAAAGATGTATGGGGAAAAGAAATCAGAAAAATGGCTCCATACGGAATTAACGGCGGAATTGGTGCTGGTTCAGAAACTGGATCACTCCCAACAGCTGCTGGAAACAACTATGCTCAATTTGTAGCTGACCTTAAAAACTTATATGGAAAAATTGAAATTTCAGATAAGGCTATCCGTGCTTCAGCAAACAACATTGGCGCATTTGTAAACCTTCTTTCAGATGAAATGGAAGGATTAGTAAAAGCAAGCTCTTTCAACCTTGGAAGAATGTTGTATGGTGATGGCACAGGTTTACTTGCTACTATCTCAGCTTACTCAAATGGAGTAGCAACATGCGACAAGGTTAAGAACTTAATCGAAGGAATGGTTGTAGATATTTACAACGGAGATACACTTGTACAAGCAGGTGTTAGAATCACTTATGTTGACAGAGTAAACAAGAAATTCTCATTCTCAACATCAGGAGTTACAGGAACAATCGCACAAGGACATAAAGTTTATGTTCAAGGATCAAAAGATTATGAAATCACAGGTCTTGGAAAGATTTTCTCAAATTCAACAACATTGTATGGACTTACAAGAGCTGACAACAAATGGTTAGCACCATATACAAGCTCTTCAGCAACAGAAATTTCTGATACACTTATTCAATCTGCAGTTGACTTCTTGGATGAAAATGTTGACTCAAAAATCAACTTCATCACTTGCTCAAGTGCAGTTAGAAGAGCATATCAAGAATATCTTGGAGCATACAGAAGAAACATCGATGTTATGGAATTAGAAGGTGGATTCAAAGCTATATCTCACAATGGAATTCCAGTTGTTGCAGATAGATTCGTTGATGACGACACACTTTATCTTCTTAACACAGACGACTTCACAATGCACGAGCTTTGCGACTGGCAATGGCTTGAAGGTGAAGATGGCAAGATTATTAAACAAAATGCAGGATATCCTACATATAGTGCAACTCTTGTTAAATATGCTGAACTTATCTGTGATAAGCCAGCTGGACAAGCTAAGATCTCAGGAATTAAGTCAACAGTTACATCTCCATTCACAACAATCGCTGATAAAATTGACGAATTAACAGCAGCACACACATCATCATCAAACTAAAAAACCTTAAAAAGGAATTATTATGAACAAAAAACATTTAATCACACTCGGCACCGACAATTTATACATTCTTGATCGTTTGCGTGAGATCGATGATTCATACTTTATTGTTTATAATCTAGATAGAAAATGCTATGAAGTTCATTCAAGCGAGCAAAGGGGAGGGAGCTATTGTTTCACCTCTCCCTTTTCTATTTTAGATGAAAGAATCGTGGAATATGCACGAAAAACACGTGCAATAAGAAGGGATGAAATAATAAAAGAGATAGACGAAGCGAACGCAAAACGAGAAAACAGAATCTATAAGGACGCTGCCGAGAAAATAAGAGAGGTGTTAGAATGAAAGTAAAAAATATATTAGTTAAAACTTGTGATTTCATCGAAAAAAGCGAGCTTAAAGATGCTCTCGAAGCTACAAGCATGACAGACGAGCAGCAAGCGTTAGTTAGCAAATTAGTTAGATATTTTAACTATGTTCAAAACGAAATTGCAACAGAGTATATCCCAGTGATTCACAGGGAAACTGTTTCTGCAAAGGATAAACTGGAATATTCAAAACTCTCAAAGACGGTCAATGAAATAATGTATATCAAGGGAAGCGACGGGAAGAGAATTTCCTTCAGAACTTTCCCAGATAAGATCACTTTTTCAGGAACAATTTGCGAGGTTACATATTCCTTCATCCCAGAAGAAAACACTTTGACAGATGATATTCTCTATCTTATCCCAGAGCGTGTTTATGCATATGGAATAGCTAGAGAATTTTATCTATTCGAAGGATTGACAGACAAGGCAACAATGTTCGAAAATAGATTCAAGAGCAGTATTCAAAACTTATTCAAAAAGGGAAAAAATATAGTATTACCTGTTCGTGAATGGTTGTAGGTGAGCTTATGATAAAAAAACAGAATTTTATAAATAAAGAAGTCAAAGAAATCACAATTTCCTATGATAAATTCGCTAAAAACCCTACTTATGGCAAGAGCGAAGAACTTATGGAAGCAAATGATTGCATAAAGACCTATAATTTTTCTACTTTGACGGGCGAACTTAAAAACGGCCTTGGACTAAAAGACTTTGCTGTTGTAAAAAATGGTGTTTCATACAGCATGCTCCCAGAAATGGAAACAGAATTTACAGAGATAAAAGATATTTGGACTTTGAACTGGCTTGATACTCAGCTCAAGAATGTTCACGACTACATCTTTTGCATGGCAAACGACAATATAATTTATTACGGGGAACTCAGCGTTCCAGAGTGTAATGTCTACATAGACCACACTTTTGAAGGGACCCCAGAGGTAGTAAAGATTGAAAACGGAGGTCAGGAAAAATTTCTATTTTCTTCCGAACAAGAAGTTGTTATGCTAGGGAAAGAAGGGGAGCAGGTACTGTCAAATCTTCCAAAGTTTTTGGATGCTTGCTTCCACTTTAATAAGCTGTTTGCTATCACAAGAGGAGTTCGAAATGCACTTGTTGTCAGTGACGAATCAGATGTAAGAAAGTGGACGGATGACAACATAACAAAGCTGACTTTTAGTGATGAAAGAGGTCGCCTTTTGAAGATATTAAACTTCAACGACAACCTATACATTTTTAGAGAATTTGGGATTACAAAAATAGATGCATACAGTGTCAATTCATCCTTTGGAATTGACCATTTGCATTTGTCAACAAGTTATATATTTCCGAATACAATAAAAGTGTGTGGGGGGAAGATTTACTTCTTGACAACTAGCGGTCTTTACTGCTTTAATGGTAGTTCAGTTGAAAAAGAAGAATCGACCATAATTGATAAAATTGATAAATCTCTCACTAGCCAAATAGCTGCTGAGGGTTTTTTAGAAAAGTATTATATTGCCTGCAATTTAAAATTCGATGAAGAAAAGATTGGATGCGAAAACGAAGCATATACCAACAATTGCGTATTAATTTTTGATACTGTTACAAAAGATTTTCAAATTATTCGTGGGGTAGATGTTAAGAAATTTGCACCACTAAATAGCGTTAATTTCACAAAAATGTGTGCTATTTTCAGAAATAGCAATAAAGCTAGAATTGGAGAGTTCATAGATGGAGGAGTCGTATTTGGATCACCTTTCAAAAAACAGTGGTGCTCGCCATTCGCGGACGCTGGATATAACTCAAAAATGAAGCATATACGCTCTTTTCAAATTAAATCGAAAGCAGATTGCGTTGTAAAAATAGAAACTGATTTAGAGAGTAAAGAGTACTCTATTAGTGGTTCAGAAAAAACGCAAAGAATCAAAGCAGATGCTAGAGGATATAAGTATAGACTAACTATACAATCTTCAACTGCAAGCGAACAAACAATTTCCAATGTTAAAGTGACAATGGCTGTGTTTTTATGATAATTTTTAAAAACTCATCCAGATATGTTAAGAGGGTAGAATTTCTTAAAAAGGAGGCATATCTTATGAAAGATATTTTGCAGGACTTTGAAAGAAATGGTGGTAAAGATTAATGCAGCTTTGGGAACAAATTGTAAGCGTCGTAGTTAGCAATGGAATATTTGCAACTTTGTTTGTTGGACTATTTTGCTATCAACTCAAAGATAGTAAGCGTAGAGAAGAAAAATATCAAAAAACGATTGAAGATTTGACCGTTCATCTGGATATCATTGAGGACGTCAAAGAAGATGTTTTAGAACTAAAATCACTTGTCATGAACAAGCGATCAAGAAAGAAAAGCGAGAAGAAACCTGAAGCCCTTGAAGAGGGAGATAAGGAGGTCGTATGAAATTCAAGGATTTAATTAAAACGTATAGTTTTTGGACGACCCTCGCAGGAGCTATTGTCGTGTTAGTACAGGTTTTGGGGAGGATATTTAACTTTATCGTTCCAAACGACCTTGTCCACGATCTAATTACAGCAATCGCTGGGGTTTTAGTCGCTCTTGGAATTGTCACAATGCCTAAAGCCGATAATAAAGGAGCTGTTTCTGAAGATAAAGAAGAGAACACTTCTGAAGAAACTAAAAACGAGGAAGAAAAGCCTTCGACGGAAGAAACTAAAAAAGAGGAAGAAAAGCCTTCGACGGAAGAAACTAAAAAAGAGGAAGACT
>CALCWV010000017.1 GCA_937907645.1 uncultured Clostridia bacterium | reverse complement strand
AAGAGAAGAGGGAAAAGGCTAAAGAAGAACCTGTTGTAGAAGAAAAGGTGGAAGAGCCAGTTGTAGAGGAAAAAGTAGAAGAACCTGTTGTAGAAGAGGTTAAAGAAGAGCCTGTAGAAGAAGTTCTTCCAGTAGTTGAAGAAGAGCCTGCAGTAGAGGAAGTTGAAAAGAAAAAAGTTCCTTCAAAGAGAAGAAGCTTCGGTCTTAAACTTGCTTCATCAACAGAGGCAACAAAGAGATACTTTAGCGAAGTAACTAACAAATTAAGATACTATGGTTTAACAGCTAGAATTGGTAAATCAAAAGTAATGTTTAGAGCCAACAAAGAAGTTTATGCAAGAATGTTCTTCAAAGGAAAGAGAATTGTACTTGCATTGCCTTTAAATCCTACTGATGAAAAATATGACCCAAAGCTTTACAAACAAATTGATTTAAGTGCTAAGAAGGGATTTGAAGAAATCGCTTTTGGAATCAGAATTGCTAACAAGAAGAGCTTAGAGCTTATCAATGGATTGATTGAAGAAGTTGTAGCTAAGTTTGGATTCCAGCCAAATGAAAAATTCAAGGAAATTGACTACGTTGAAAAATATCCAGATACATATACATATTTTGAAAAACTTGGTTATGGATACTTAGTAAAACAAGAAGTTAGAAGAGATGACGTTGAAAACTACGCCGATGAATTTGCTGATAAGATTATCATCGAGAAGAAATTAGAAGATAAGAAACCTTCAAGATTCCTTAAATCAGAAATTTCTATCCAAGAATTCAACAACAGATACACAGACGTTGAAACACCAGTTGATATGGATAGATTGAAAGCTAGTGAACTCATCGCTAAGAACAGCAACTATCTTATTGTTAAAGCAAGTTCAAAGATTGATAAGCCTTTCAAAGTTTATGCTCATGAATTTGAACCAGATGCAGTAAAGATGATCTTTATGGCCGGTGGTGAAGCTTACAAACTTGAATATAACGAAGACGAAAACAAATAAAAGAAGATAAAAAAGAAAGGGATAGCGAAAAACTATTCCTTTTTTGTTCTAATTTCTTCCCCGTACTCATAAGTTAAGGGTATGAAAAAGAAAATTTGGTTTGGTGTTTTTAAATTTAGAAGCGTTTTTATCAATGTTTGCATATTTGCTCTTTTAGGTATAATTGCAACGGTAGCTTTTCTAGGAGGAGATAGGGGAACTACCGTTGATAATACAACAAAAACAGCAATTTATTCAGGCAATACAAAGAATGCAAATGTATCCCTTATGGTCAATGTTTACTGGGGAACAGACTATGTTGATGAAATGCTAACTATCTTCAAAAAGAATGATGTGAAAACAACCTTTTTTGTAGGCGGAATGTGGGTTTTAGACAACGAAGCTCTTGTTAAGAAAATACAGGCGGAGGGACATGAAATTGCAAATCATGGCTACAAGCATAAAGATCAAAAGAAGCTTAGCTATGAGCAGGCAAAAACGGAAATTCAGACAACAGATACTCTGATTAAGCAAATAACTGGTCAGAAAATGACACTTTTTGCTCCTCCAAGTGGGGCATATAATCAGCAAACTATCACGATTGCAGAAGAACTTGGCTACAAGACAATAATGTGGTCAAAGGATACAATTGATTGGCGTGATCACGATCAAAGTTTAATTACTACAAGGGCAACGAAGAATATTAAAAACGGAGATTTAGTGCTTATGCACCCAACTGCAGCGACCGTTCAAGCTCTGCCAAATATTATAAAAACAATAAAAGGACAGGGGCTAAATATTACAACAGTGAGCAAGTGTTTGGAGTAACTCCGAAACTTACTCATTTTTTTTCAAAAAAGTACCTTTTTTTTAATATTTTACTTTTACTTTTTAGTTTGATTATGATATAATCAATGTATTAAGAGGGTGAAATGGCAGTTTATAAGGTTAAGAACAAGAAAAAGGTTCCTAAAAATCTGAAAAAAATAACAGGAATTATCCTATTAGTTATTTCTTGTGTTTTTTTGTTTTGTTTGATTACAAATATAATTCCATTCATGCATAGCTTCCTTTTGGGAACATTTGGGATTTTTGGATATCCTCTATCATGTTTATTGTTCCTCATCGGAATTGCTTTAATGAATAACAAGAGCTACACACAATCAAAGGTGTACACAACATTCCTTATATTGATGATTATCTTCGCATTATGCTTGATTCAAATGGGAATCATCGGAGGAAAAACTATAGGCGAGGAGACATTAACATATGGTCAGCACTTAGCTTTGTCATACAATAAGAAACTGACAGCAGGCGGAATTTTAATTGGACTACTTACGACATCACTGACATATGCAGTTGGATACGTATGGGCATATGTGATTTTTGCCGTTTTATTCGCTGTTTCACTTGCAGTATTTATCGATTGCGTTGTGTTTATGATTAAGAGAAAAAAGAGCGGAGCTCCAGTGAAAATTTCTCTTAAAAACATCAAGAGCGTAAAAGAAGAATCTGAGGTTGTAAAACAAGTTGAGCCTCCAAAAGAAAAGGAAGAAGAGGTCAAGGAAGAACAGCCTTCTGTTAGGGAAAGACTGGGTCTTGTCCGCAAGCCAGCAGCAACTTATGAGAAGAAACTCTCAGAGCCAAAAGAGGAAAAGAAAGAGGAGAAGAGATCAATCTTGACACCTCCAGAAATAGATTTTGAAAAGTTCTTTAAATCAAAGAATGTCCAAAAGGAAACTCCAAGCACAAGCGAAATTAACAGGAATATAAGCAATCTCAAGGAAGAAACAATCACCCCTGAACCTACAATTCACAGCGAGAGCTTCTCAATTTCAAGGCAGCCAAGAATGAGAGGAAATCTTCCTGAAATTAAGCCAGAAGAAGTTGTGAGCGAAGTCGACGACATAATTCAAAAGGTCGTTGAAGAGAGCGGAGTTGAGGTTAAGGAAGGAAGTGATGCTCCTCGCTCAGACAGGGATTTCTCAAGAGACAGAGATTTAAGTCGTGACAGAGATTTAAGCCGTGATAGATCAAACGACTTAAGCCGTGATAGATCAAATGATTTAAGCCGCGACCGAAACCTTGAAAATAGAGATAACCTTGGCGACAGAGACAATCTCTCTAGAAATGATTTCTCAAGGGATAGAGAGAGAAGATTTGTTGATATTGACAGCCTTGACAAAAAGGTTGAAGAGCCAGAAGAGGAAATTAAGCCTTATGTATATAGTAAGCCACCGATTGACCTCATTACAACACAGTCTACTGATATGAGTGACTTAGACGAAGGTGTTGCAAACAAGACAATTCTTTTGGAAAACACTCTTCAAGAATTCGGCGTTGCAGCTAAGGTTCAGGATGTTGTTATTGGACCAGCTGTCACAAGATATGAGCTTGAAATGCCAACAGGTGTAACCGTAAAGAAGATTTTAAATCTATCATCTGATATTGCCTTAACATTGGAGGCAAACGGGGGAGACGTTCGTATTGAAGCCCCTGTTCCAGGCAGAAGTGTTGTTGGTGTCGAAGTGCCAAACGATAGAGTTGCAACAGTAAGTTTGAAGGATGTTTTAAGTTCACAGGAGTTTAAGAATTCAAAGTCACCTTTAACATTCGCTGTTGGAAAAGATATCACAGGAAATATAATTCTTGGAGATCTAGCAAAAGCACCACACCTCCTTATTGCAGGAACTACTGGATCTGGTAAGAGCGTAATGTTGAATGGAATTATTCTCAGTTTATTATATAAATCTTCACCGGAAGATGTAAGAATGTTGCTTGTCGATCCAAAACAGGTTGAATTTAAGATGTATGAGGGGATACCTCATTTGCTCACACCAAGAGTTTTAACAGACGTTGTCAAAGCCGGAAATGCTTTGCAGTGGGCTGTAGACGAAATGGAGAGAAGATTTAGACTTATCAGTGATGCTTGTGTGAAAGACATCGGAGAGTACAATAGAATGGAATCAGTGCTCACTGGAAAGAAGAAAAAGATGCCATATATTGTCCTTATTATTGATGAGTTCTCAGATTTTATGATGACAAGCAAGAAGGACGTTGAAGATAGAATCGTTCGTCTTGGACAAAAGGCAAGAGCTGCGGGAATCCATATGATTCTTGCAACACAAAGGCCTACAATTGAATGTGTAACGGGAGGAATTAAAGCTAACTTCCCATCAAGAATTGCATTCAAGGTTGCAGGAAGAGTCAACTCAGATGTTATTCTTGGAATGAACGGGGCAGAAAAATTGCTCGGCAGAGGAGATATGCTATATGCTCCAATTGAATACAGTGCATCACCTAAGAGAGTTCAAGGATGTTATATAACAACTGAGGAAATCAACAACATTGTAAACTATGTAAGTTTAAATAACGAGCAGGATTTTGACCCTGCAATTCAGGATGCTATCAACAACGTGAAGAGAAGCGGTGCAAATGGTGAAGAAAAGGCCATGGACCCACTCCTTCCAGAAGCGCTTAAGATATGTATTGATAGCAATCAAGCATCTGGATCAATGATTCAGAGAAGACTTAGCATCGGTTTCCCAAGAGCAGGAAAGATTATCGATCAAATGACCGCATTTGGATATATTTCCGCAGCGGACGGGGCAAAGCCAAGAAAAGTGTATATTACACTTGAAGAATACTACAAAATTTTTGGCGATCAGTATGATTAAGGAGAAAAAATGACAAAGGAAGAATTGCTGAAAAAGAAGGTTTCTGCAATTTCACTAGGCTGTGATAAAAACAGAGTGGATTTAGAGAAAATTCTATTTTCACTCCGTGATTATGGCTTTGAAATTGTTGCAGAGCCAGAAGAGGCAGATATTGTAATTGTTAACACATGTGCATTCATATTGCCTGCAAAAGAAGAGTCAATTAATTCCATTATTGAAATGGAAAGACTAAAGGAAAGGGGAGTTATTGAGAAAATACTTGTGACGGGATGTTTCCCAGAGAGAAACATGAAAGAGCTAGTTGAGAATTTCCCAAAAATTGACGCTTTTGTGAGAGTTAGAGACAATGAAAAGTTGCCAGTGACAATCGCGGAGTTTTATGGAATTTCTGATGAAAAATACAAGAAAAAATCGGGCAGAGTTCTAACAACAACAGGAAGTTATGCTTTTTTAAAGATAGCTGACGGATGCAATAATGCTTGCTCATATTGCGCAATCCCAAGAATTAGGGGAAGATACATCAGTGCACCTATGGACGAGCTTGTAAGTGAAGCGGAAAGGCTTGTGAAAGACGGCGTTAAAGAGGTTATCTTAGTCGCACAAGACACATCTAGATATGGTGAAGACCTTTACGGGGAAAACAAACTTATTGAACTATGTAAAAAGCTTATAAAAATCAAAGGCCTTCAGTGGCTCAGATTGCATTATCTCTATCCTGAAAAACTCACAGATGAGCTGCTAGAATTTATTTCAAATGAGGAAAAAATCTGCAATTATATAGATATTCCTCTGCAGCACATCGACGACGATATCTTAAAAAGCATGAGAAGACGAATGGGTGAGGCGGACACGAGAGCACTCATCGAAAAGATTAAAGTGAATTTCCCAAATCTAGCATTAAGAACAACTTTCATAGTTGGATATCCGGGAGAAACAGGCAAGAAATTCAAAAAGCTTTGCGAATTTATTAAGGATGCAAAATTTGATTATGCAGGCTTTTTCCCATATTACAGAGAGGAAAACACAGCGAGCTACTTTATGAAAAATCAAGTTGCTGGTTACATAAAGAAACATAGACTTAGCAAGGCGAAAAAGGTACAAGAAAGTGTTGTGAAACAAAAGGTTAATGAAATGCTTGGTGAAGAAATCGACGTTTTGGTTGACGCTTTTGATTGTGCAACAGGGTTATACTTAGGACACACAAGAAAACAGTCTCCGGGCGTGGACTTCGGTGTGGAAGTTGACGGAGAAAATATAAAAATTGGAGACATTGTAAAAGTTAAAATAAATAGCTTCAACGGAAGCAATTATGGAGGTGTTAAACTATGAATCTACCAAACAAAATATCATTAATTAGAATTTTACTTATTCCACTTGTAATTTTCTTCTTCATGGCAAACTTTATTCCCTATGGAAAGCTTGTTGCATTTATAATCTACGTTATCGCAGCATGCACAGACTTCGTAGATGGAATGATTGCAAGAAAGACAAATCAGGTCACAGACCTTGGAC
>CALCWV010000016.1 GCA_937907645.1 uncultured Clostridia bacterium | reverse complement strand
GCTATTGTGGATAACTTAATTTGCTGGCGCACCCTTATGGGACTTGCCTTGCAAGCACCGCACAAATCAATTCTTTTTCAGCCTTTTGCCCTTTTGGGAACCTCAATAAGATAACTTGATTGAGAACCCTAAAATGCCAAAATCCAAGAAAAATCTCTTGATTTTTGCATCCATATCACATTAAATGAGAAAAGCCTGCTTCTAATTTTTTAATAGGAAGAATATTAAAAAGCGTCAATGACCGCCGAGCCGCGTGATTTATGGAGTTTTTTAAACTAAAACGGCTCTGGTTTGAAAGACATCAAATCAACGTCTTTGCCCCATTTTAGAAAAATCAAGTAACTTCCGCTCAAAAATTCCAGCTTACTTTTATCATCCCTATTTTTTGAATAAAATATACTTTTTTCTCATCACCTCGCACTCATTTAATTAGAGATTTTTTCAATATTTAAATAAAAAAATACCTTAGCGAACGCTAAAGTATTCTTCTATCTCGTATATGTTATTTTTTTGTAGTAGCTTTCTTTGCTGGTGCTTTTGCAGTAGCTTTCTTTGCGGCAGGCTTTTTTGCAGCAACTGGTTTTGCTGGAGCTTTCTTTGCAGTTTTTGTTTCAGTTTTAGCTTCTACTTTTTTTGCTTCTACTTTTTTAGTAGCTGGTGCCTTAGCTGGTGCCTTTTTAGCAGCTGGTTTCTTAGCTTCAACCTTCGCCTCAACTTTAACTTCTTCTTTCTTAGCTTCTACCTTTTTTGCAAGGGCTTTCTTGGCAACAGGTTTAACTGCTGGCTTCTTTGTTGTAGCTTTCTTTGCTGGCTTTGTTTCAACCTTAGTTTCAACAGGTTTAACCTCTTCTACAACTTCAGGCTTTACTTCAACTTTTACTTCTTCTTTTTTAGCTTCAGTTTTCTTTGCTGGCGCTTTTTTTGCTGCAGGTTTTGCAGCTTTTACAGGAACATCTTTCTTAGGTTCGCTTGCTGTTTCAACTGGCGCACTAGCAACCTCTTTCTTTTCTTCGACTGGTTTTTGAGCAGGTTTAGCTACTACTTTCTTGCTATCCTTTTTGTCCTTTGTCCAGTCAATAAGGATTATTACAAGTGTGATTGCTAAAGCCAGAGCAATTACTCCAAGAACAATAATCCAAATTGTTTTTGATTCCATATCATTTATCTCCTTTTCTTTTGATACACTTATAATATAACACACGAAAAAAAATTAATCAAATGAATTTAATAGGATTACGAAAAAAATTTAAATATTTTTTAGCCATGTTTTACAGACGATATAGCAGTTTTCAGTTGAAAAAATAAACAAAATGTGTTAATATGAAAATATGTACAGATTAGATATGTTTTTAGTTAGCAAAGGATATTTTTCTTCACGTGAAAGGGCAAAGCAAGCGATCAATGGTGGCGAAGTTTTTGTCAATGGAAGGCAAGCAAAACCTTCCCTTAAAATTGTTGGAGACGAAGAGATAACTCTTGGGAATGTATTGCAATATGTTTCACGTGGTGCTTTAAAATTAGAAAAGGCAAAAGAGGTCTTTAATATAAATTTTAATGACCGAATCGTTCTTGATATAGGGTCTTCAACAGGAGGTTTCACAGAGGTCGCACTTCTTAGTGGAGCAAGGAAAGTAATCTCTGTTGACGTAGGAAAAAATCAGCTTCATGATAGACTCAGAAAAAACGAAAAAGTGAGCGTATTTGAGGAAACTGATATCCGCTTTATTGAAAGTAATATTATTCAAGAAGCCGATCTTATCGTCTCTGATGTGTCCTTTATTTCACTTAGGAATATCTTCCCTAAAATTATTGAAGACTTCGGAACGAAGGTTGAATGTGTACTTCTCTTCAAACCTCAATTTGAATGCGGGAAAGTTATCGCGACAAAGTTTTGCGGGGTCATTCGTGATAAAAAAGTTCACGAAGAGCTACTTAGCTCCTTTGCTGAGTATCTGGAAAATCTAGGTTTTGTTATAAGCGGCCTAGACTATTCCCCA
>CALCWV010000015.1 GCA_937907645.1 uncultured Clostridia bacterium | reverse complement strand
GCAGCGGCATCTGCGGACAAGTGAGTTTCTATGACTTCGACGACGGGACTGTTCTTGTCTGCGTTTTGCACAACTTGCCACAGACTGACACAGACATCTTTGGCTTTCATATCCATGAAGAAGGCTCTTGCGAGGGAGATTTCGCTTCGGCAGGACCGCACTATGGCGGAGATGTCCACCCGAAACATAAAGGAGATTTGCCTGTGATTTTTTCTAGCGATGGAGATGTTTTTATGGTTGTCTACACAAATCGTTTCACTGTAAGCGAGGTCATTGGAAGAAGTGTCATTCTTCACTCTCAGCCCGACAACTACACTACTCAGCCTACTGGAAATTCTGGCTCGAGAATTGCGTGCGGGATTATTGAAAAATGTTAGAAAAAACTAAGTCGTCGGACTTAGTTTTTTAATATAAAAACGAGCATATGCCCGCTTTTTACTTAACATCTAATATCTCAAGGACTTCTTTGATTTTTCTTGCTGCCTCGTCAAGTTCTTCCTTTTTGTGTGTTGCAGAATAGCTCGTCCTTATAAGTGCCTTTCCAACAGGCGTTGCAGGAGAAATTACAGGATTGACATAAACCCCTCTTTCCAGTAGTAATTTACATGCTAAGAAAGCTTTCTCGTCTTCATATGTATAAATGGAAATGATCGGAGTCGTGCTTGGGATATATTTAACTCCATATTCATCAAGCTTTGCTCTCATGTAGTTTGCTACTTCGTTTAGCTGCTTCACTCTGCTCGGATTCTTGTCCAAAATTTCAAGTGCTTTGCGTGCACTTTGAACAGATGCAGGTGTTATGCTTGCACTGAAAATGTATGGACGTGAGGTGTGTTTTACATAGTCCACCACTTTTTTAGTTGAAGCCATGTATCCGCCAAGACTTGCAAGAGATTTTGAGAATGTTCCCATGTAGATATCAACTTCGTCCTCGAGTCCGTAGTACTCTGCCGTGCCACGACCGTGTGCGCCCAAAACTCCAAGGCCGTGAGCATCGTCGACCATAATTCTAGCACCATATTTTTTTGCGATTCTAACTATTTCTGGAAGATTACAAATTTCTCCGCTCATACTAAACACACCATCTGTCACAATCAAAATTCCGGCAGACGATGGGATTTCTTTTATTTTTTTCTCAAGATCTTCCATATTATTGTGCTCAAATCTCACCATTTTTCCATATGAAAGTCTACATCCATCATAAATTGATGCATGATTTTCCTTGTCGCAAAGAATATAATCACTTCGGCCAACAATAGCACTTATAATTCCCAAATTCGACTGAAAGCCTGTGCTGAAAGTCATAACCGCTTCCTTGTTTAAAAACTTTGCAAGCTCTTCCTCTAGTTTTTTGTGAATATCAAGCGTTCCATTTAAGAATCTCGATCCTGAGCAGCCTGTCCCATACTTCTTAAGTCCCTCAATGCCTGCTTTTATTACGTCCGGATGTGAAGTGAGTCCCAAATAGTTGTTTGACCCTATCATGATCGTCTTCTTCCCTTCCATTTGAACAATCGTGTCCTGCCCACTTGTCAAGGCATGAAAATATGGATAGAGCCCATTCTCTCTGATTATATCATAATTGTGTTCGCCTTCTGTTTTTGCAAATAGATCCATTTTTTAACTCCTTTCTACGCATACATTTTTCTTAAAATCGCATCCACAAGTCTTGTAGGGAGCAATCTATTTAGAAAAACTAAAAATTTATATGTTCCGCCAACGACATATTTTGTTGGTGGATTTTTCTTTTTCAAAAGCTTAGTTATTGCCTTTGCGACAACCTCTGGGCCCTTTCCCGTCTGCTCATCCCTTTCCATTCTCTTGATAGACTTTGCAACATGCCCTTCATATCCCTCTTCCTCATTGTCTATGAGCCTTGCTGCAGTGAAGCCTGTTTTTAGATCTCCTGGGAGAACAGCCGTCACTCTTATCCCAAATCTTCTGACTTCTCCGTCGAGCGCTCGTGAGTAGTTTAAAACACCTGCCTTTGTCGCCGAGTAACATGACTGAAAAGCGATAGGCATAATTCCAGCTACAGAGCTTATGTTAATTATTCTTCCCTTTGTCTTTCGAAGATATTTAACTGCAAGTGCGGATATCTTCACAACTGCTGTGAGATTCGTCTTAAAGATTGCATCAATCTTATCTTCTGTTGTGTGCTCCATTGCTCCAGCAATTCCAAAGCCCGCATTGTTGATCACAACATCTATTCTTCCCTCAAGTCCTGAGACCTCTTCAAAGATTTCTCTTATCCTTTTTGAATCGTTGACATCGCTTTGATAGCAGCTAAATTCCTCTGTATGAAAATCGTCTCTTGCGATTCCATAAACTTTGTATCCCTTTAAAGTAAGCATCTTTGCAGTGCAAAGTCCTATCCCGCTTGATGCTCCTGTGATTATTACAACTTTTTTCATATTCACCTCAATTTCTCCTGTAGTATAACAGCAAGAAGGAAAATATCCAAACGATTTTATACAATTTTTAAAAAATATATTTTTGACCAAAAAAATCGCTACACGCCTTTATTTTACGTGCATGTAGCGTTTTTCCGTTTTAAAACATTGTTTTTTCCTCTTAAAAATCTAAACCGCTAATCATTCGAAAATTACGGGCGAATAGCGTTTTTGTTCTTATTTTTAAACTTTTTAAAAAAAATATAAAAAATTAGTACAATTATTGCAAGCGCTATGACGGAAACAAGTGCAATAAGATACCACATCCCAGCATTAATGTTTCTCGCCCATATCTTTATTTCCCTGTTTTCTTCCACTTTATTTGGACTTGCGCTCCACGAATGGACGACTCCTTCCGTCGTCCTCTCTATTACATCCGCATTTGATCTTATCCTTTCATAAGGAGTTGTATATCTGTATTCAAAGCAATAGTTAAATTTAACGCAATCCTCTTGTGGAAAATATTTTTTTATTGTTTGATTTACTATATTCCTATAAATTGAGGCGACTGTTTCTCCTGCAGAGTTCGTTTGGGAATATGGGAAATATGAGGTTGTTTCAACTTTCGTTATTAGGTTCATTTTTAAACTTTCTTTTGAATCGCTTTCACTTGTTTCCGGCTCTTCCGTCCTTTCTGTGTTGTAATATCTCCACGCATCCATGCCTTTATAGTTTATGGAAAAAAGAACTCTATTTTCTTCCACGTGCGGCCTTGTGAAACTTATTGTTTCGCTATTCTGCAAAGACTCTTTCTGCTCCCCGTTTATAAACTTGAGCCAGTATTTTAAATAGAAGTTGCTGAAAACTTTGTTATATATTTCGGAAGATAAATCCTGCTCATATTTCTCTACTAGTTTTTCGCTGTATTTTTCCTTGAGCTCTACTGAAAATGTAGGAAAAGCAAGTGTTTGAGACACCTGTCCTTCTGAGCCCAATCGCATTTCAAAATAAAAAGAGTTTAACGGCAGAGTCTGCGCCTTTGCACAGCCAAATCCCGTTAAACTCAATGTTATTATCATGAGAAGGAAAATTACTTTTTTCATCTCTCATATTATATGTTTTAAAAACATGTTTTATTATCCTCTATCGAAGGTTATTTTTGGGTCAAGGTAAGTTTTTCTGCTTACGTATTTTAAAAGTAAAACTTTGTATACTTTTAGTGCGCATAATCATTCCTCAGAAATAAACTTTCAATCTGCTTGCCGAAAACTTTCGTTAATCTTCTCTACTGGAAGATTTTACTTCGTCAAGGATAGGTCAAATGAATATGTGTTATTCATAACCGCTTTAATTGTGTAGTCACCAGAAGTGAAGTCTCTACTTGATGAAAGGTTTGAAACCCCAATTATATTCGTTGCACTTCCAACATAGGAATAACAGCTTGTTGCAGTTCCAAATGCCCCGTTGCTCGAATAGAACATGATGTTATTGCAGCTTCCATTTTTCACAACCTCGTCGTTGACATCTCCATATGCAAACACATAACTTATTGTCATTCTGCTCGCATAGAAGGAAACTCCTCCACATCTGCCCGAGTCACCATATATCTTTCCATTATTGAAAGAATATGTGATTCTGCAGTTGATTGTGTAATTTGTCAGTCCTCCGATACTTCCCACGTTAGACCTGTTTCTGATTCCCTGCAACTTTCCTGTGTTGTAACACATGTTTATCGAACCTTTGTTGTATCCAACAAGTCCTCCAATTCTAAGATCAAGGAATGAGTTGATTGTTGTCACAATATCGCCTTCGTTGCCACAACCCTCAAGAGATCCATAGTTTGACGAAGCTAATCCTGAGATCGCAAGAATTGCTGACTGCTGGCTTGAGTTTGTATTTTTTATATCAATATTAGCTTTGTTTACGCAGTCAATTAATTGTCCTTTGTTAACACCAACTATCGTTGATACAAATACTCCTCCGTCTGCTTTAATTATCGAGCTTAATGTAAATTTAAAGCTGTTGCAAATGAGGTTATTGATTTCACCTTCGTTTATAATTGCAATTCCCGCAAACATTGTGTTTTCGCTGTTTGAATTTGCAAAATCAACATCTATGTTCAGATTTTTCACTGCGCCGCCGGCGGTAATTCTTTCAAAGAGAGCTACGCCTCTTGTAAATGAAGTGTTTGTCTTCTGGCTATACTCTTCGAGCGAAATTTCGCCATTTTGAGCATTGTTGCTTACAATTCTTAGGGCTTTTCCGTTTCCATCGTATACACCTCCAAAATCGCCTGTTATATCAATCCCTGTAAACGAAACTTCAATATCCTTCGTCTGTTTAAAGTAATTCTTTAAATAGTTTTTCTCAGTTTCTTTCTGAGTGATTGTTTCATGGCTAAAACCATTAGTGATTGTTGTTGTAAAGATAGTTTCATCACAACTTTGCATATAGGTTGGTTGAACAGATCTGAGTGAAATTAGCTTAAACTGTTCAGCAGAGGAAACTAGATATGGATTGTTCTGTGTTCCATCTCCTCCTGCAAAACAGTCAAACGTGAGTGCTGACTCATATTTTTTTGCTACTGAGCAGATGTTCTTCTCGCCTTGTTTTGCATAAACTGAGAAGCTTATGAGTTTTCCTCTCAAGATCGGAGCGAATCTTCCACCCTTCATTCCGTCTTCAAATTCGCAAGCCTCAATGTCTTTGTAGACACGAGTAATTTCCTCAAACTTACTACTTGAAATATCTTCACGTGTAGTTATTTCAACGTTGAACTTGACATTTGAAATATCTGCATATTCATATCTATATAAAACATCTGAAACTTTTACATAATAAGTATTTTCTTCGGTGTTAGTCTTGTTGTAAACTCTGACCCATTCGCCCATATATGTGAGAATGTGTATGTCGTCAAGATTGTATTCAACATCGACCTGATCATACTCTCCTGTCGCTGCATTTAATTTATGTAGTTTTGTTCCCTCTTTAAGGTATCCGACCGATTCCTTTCCATAACTCCAGATAAACTCTTTTGTGTTATCATTCCAAATGATTTCGTCAGAACTGCTCCATGTTGGTCTGCTAAATTCAAAGATTGAAACTGAGCCATTGATTACATTTTTAATATCCACTGCCATTGGAGAAACCTCCAATCTCACCTTTGATGCTACATTTGGATCCATGTAATAGATGTTATTGTTTTCATCAATATCGTTCTTATTTGTACAAAGAGTGATTTTCATATTTCCAGCAGGACTGAGATTAGTTGACTTACGCTCACCTCCGATTGTTAGATCTACTTTTAGCTTAAAGTAATTTCTTGTTCCTGAAATTGGATTTAAGAGTGTCTTGTATGCACTAAAGTCTAATGTCGTTTTGCCGTTTTTAGTATCCTCGATAAAACTTATGTGATTATCATTAACTTCTGGAAGTTTTATAAATGTACTATCATAAAGCGTTTCTTGTGATGCAATGTTTAACTTATCAGATCTCACGACCTTTATAGCAAGATAGTAATTCGTGTTTTCAGCCAGTTCAGTTTTTGGAGCAAAGGTATATCTTCTTTGTTGCCCTTCTGTCGAGATTGTTAAGTCATCCTTGTTTATTTCTAGTAGGATTCTGTCAGTGCTATCTGCGTTTTTCGAAGCATATAGCAAGAATTGATTTTCATCGTCATTATTATAAAGCCAAGAAATTGTTCCGTTGGCTATTGTTAATCCACTAACTTCAACAAGTCTTTCATATGTATCAGATACAGCTTCATTTGATCTTAAGATCATAGCCTCGCTATTGTCATATTTTGCATTGCTGAGCTTATAGTACTTTTCTCCCTCAAGTGTTGTTATTTCATTGTCCAGCGATCCGCTTGTGCCATAATACATTGCAGAAACTCTAATTCTATACTTATATTTATCCTTATCTTCTGGATTTTGTAGTAATCTTGAAAGATAAGATGTCTTTGTTGTGTAGATTTCCTCAGTGTAATATGTTGGATACTTTGTTTCACCGTCGATAGTGTCAGCCTTACAGTATTCAATTATAACTTTATATACGAGTTTGTTTCCTGATGAAGTTAAATCTCCGATATTACTTGAAGATGACTCACTCCAAACAAAGTCTCCTTGTTCATCAAGAGATATCTCTATATCCTTTAACATTCTTGCTTGAATATCAATAACTTTTGATTGGAAAACAGCACTACTTTGTGCCATATCGCTGTCAGTAAACTTCAATATTGAAATTTTTCCAAGTAGGGCGTCAATTTCAGTATCCTCCGCCAGCATTCCACCATTTGATCCGTTGTTTTGTATAGAGAATTTTGTCGCTAATTTCTCGCTTTCCTTATATATTAGATAATCTCCCTCATATTTGGACTCCCCAGCTTCATAATTGTATCTGTTCTCTTCGATAGGTTCTGTTAGAAGGCCTCCATTTGCACCGCTCATGTCGTTGTAAATGGTGTATCTTCTCTGATATCCGCTTTGGCTGTAGAGAGTAGAGTTATTTGTGTTTTCATCAATAACGAATTTTCCATCTACGATATTAACAGTTGGGTTGTATAGCTTGAATGGATTTTTCATCATATAAATTGGGCTATCGATGTACATTGTGTATTGCTCTGATATTCCACCCCTTGTCAAGAAGGAAATGAAATTATATTGTCCATTGTCACTTGGAAGATAGTCAATGATAGTTCCAGATCTTTGAAGTAATGAAACGTGATAAGTTGAATCTCCTTCAATCTTATAGATAACCATTGAGTCAAAAGCTTTGTCTTTATGTCTGAAGACTCCAAAGTTCACTCTTCCCTTGTTTATATTGATATTATTTTGAGCTAAGAAGAGCAAATTCATTTTGAATGTCTTGCTGTTAAACTGATTATCTTGCCCACAAGCATAAAGATATGCTGAGTATTCTTGATTGTCAGTCGAAATAATTGTGTCAATGCCTGTTTGATCTCCTATTGTATTGATAGGAATTTGAATATATCCATTATCTAAAAGAGTTAACTTGAAGGTCTGCTTATTTCCATAGTATAATAGCCACTCTCCGTTGACATTTTTGATGTTGTAAACTTGATCAAAAGCTTCACCATCAGGTCTTCTAAGAAGTAATCTGTAGTTTTTGATTGCCCCAACAGGTTTAAATGTGATTGAGTACTTTGAAATTAAAACTTCTTGAGCTGCCGCACTATTTACAATATCTTCTTTGTTTAATATTACATCTGGTGCAGCAAGAACTTCTGCACTAGAAATTACTATATTATCGTCAGATTTAAGTGTCGATCTATTTGGATTCCCAAGCTGATTCATAATAATTTTGTAAGAGCCAGCTTCAATATCTTTTCCAATATTCCCACCAATTTCATCAAATAGAATGCTGTCGCAAGCTATTCCTTTAAACCTTGTTTCTTTCGCTGAAACAAGATTAATAAATGCTGTAAGAGTGCTATAGAAAGGATATTCAGATGAAATTGATTCTCTAATTTTCTTTAAAATGTCAATATATTTATCATCTAGAGCTTCGAATAGATATGTTGCATCGACAATAGCTGATTTTGTTAATCCATCTTTGACGAATTTAATTTCAACTTGCTCGTTTTTAAGTTCTGAGAAGGTAAAGCCAATTGGAAGAAGATAATTTGAATTTGCAACTTTCTCCGCAACTGTTTGTTTTGGATAAACAAGCGTATATGCTCGATATTCAATCATTTCCAAAATCTTGATAAGATTTCCAGATTCAAAAATCTTGTCTGTCGTATCTTTCTCTGTTGAAGTATTCATAAGCAGATTCTTTTCCGCTTGTGTCAGACCTTCACCCCAGCTTAAAGCCAGCGTTCCGTCTGTTAACTTGATATATTTATTCGAAACAGTTCTGTTTCTTTCAACATTTTTTAAAACTCTCTTAACTGAGAAGAGTTCGCCAGTGCTACTGCTAATTGCATAGACCTCTAGGTCGTCTTTTACTCCTGCAATAAACTCCGTGTAAAGAATCTCTGAAAGGTCTTTTGAAATATATCTAAATGTGTCGTTGTATTTTACAAGATAGTAACTTGTCAGAGGATCTTTGTCGTTGTCCGCCCAAATAACCTTGGTTCCGTCTTCGTTTACTCTCAGTTTACTAATTCCAGAAAGTCGCTTGTATGTGCCAACTGTGGATAGCCAATCTATTTGCTCTACACTTGTATTTTTGTGAATTGGAGCAACTTCAATTGTATAAGTCGTTCCCTCTGGCATTACAAGTCTGTCCAAGATTTCTCCAATCTTGATTACGCTGACTTTTTTGCTTGAAACGTAGTTTGTTGGAAGCTCTGCATAGAAACCAGTGCTGTGCTCATCTTCCATTTCAACCCAGTAGCCAGAGACAATCTCTTCAAGACCGTCATAAACTTGATCTCCAAAGTTGTTCGTCATTCTCAAAATTGCTTTCTTGGCATTTGCAAGATCTGACTCGTAAACTAGATATTCGTCGAAGAGATTTCCCGATTTCACTTGTGTTATCTTTCTGCTATCGCTATTTTTCTTCAAGCTTAAATTTACTTCTACACTTGGCGATTTTACCTTACCTTCTTCTGTGATGGAAAATTTAACTTTGCTAATATCGCTTGTAAAATCTTCTCCAAGTAGGTCAATCAAATCAATTTCTCTAACTTTAAGATAGTTTGCACTTCCATAATCTTTTGTGAACTTTTCGGCCTTGTATGTTTTGCCGTTGTATTCCATAAGCAAATTGTATTCCAATGCGTCTGGAACCTCTAAAACTACTTCTGCATCCTCCGTTATCTCTTTGAATGAGCAAGGATCTGAGAATGAGAGTGTTTCACTGCTTACGGTTATTGGATCTGTAACTGTGATAACTGTTCCACCTAGTTCGCTTAGTTTTACACTTCCACCAAATGGGATGTCGTGAATCTTCTTGATTGTAAGTGTAAATGTGTGTTTATTTAATAGAATTAAATCAAATCTCTTTTCTGTTACAACAAAGTTGTCGTCGTCGCATTCAATTAAATATTTTCCTGCAGTTGAATCTGAATCATCCCACTCAAAATATCCTGTTTCTGCAACTCTCGCATTGCTAATTCCACTTGCTTTCTTTTCATAAACAAATTCATATGGAGAAGAGAACGTTGTGCGATCTTCAACATCTTTTTTCATGTTCCAAATTCTGAAGGTGTACTGTCCAGCAGGAAGAGTTCCTATTGTTAGGTTGTCTTCAATGTTCCAAATTGGAATTTCGTTTTCCTGTGAATATCCATATAGCAAAGTATAGTTGCTATATAGTACTTCCATGAACACTCCGCCTTCTTTTGATGTAATCATCTTTCCAGAAATATGGTTTGTTGTTTCGTCCATGCTGAATTGTACATCTGAAATCGTGTCAAAGCCCTTCACTTCAATCTGTTTTGTATTTGTTTGAAGAGTTAAATCTGTCCAAGAATTTCCCATGCCATTCTTTTCAAAGTAGTATGTGAATGTCTTGGTTGTTCCCTTCCATGAAACTGGAATTTCAAACCTAAATCCGCCCATATACTGCGTTTTGTCTGCAACGATGTATGAATTTGTTGGTGCAAAGTAAGTGTACTTTTCAATGTCGCCCGCTTTATATAAAATCTGCTGAGAACTTAAAACTTCCTCCTTAATTTGATCTCCGTCTTTATAAAGGATGTGCACTTTGCTTGCGAACTCATTTCTAAAGAAGATGAATCCTGCATAAGTGTCATAAGTGCCCTGTCCCAAGATTTCCTTTTTGATTATTTCCTTCTTCTCACTTGGAAGCGTTTGGTCGTCTCCGACAGAAATTATTGATATTGTTAAATTTTCTTTCTGTCCTTTGATGCTGCCGCTGAGGTCCTCGAGCTTAAAGCAATCATAGATATTGATGCTTTTTGATCCGTCTAAAACATAGTTATATGCTTTGCCGGCAATCTCCGCTTTTATAATATATCTTCTTGATGCGGAAGAGCTATTTATTGTTATTATTCCGTCGTCACTCAAAACCGCACTTGGAGTTTCGTTTTGCATAACTTGGATCTCAGTTGAATTGCTAAATAAATGGCTTGGTGAATAAGCGGTTATGCTTATATATTTAACTTCAAGAGATGAGATTTCTCCAAGCTCAATCTCGGTTTGAAGCTCGCTGCTTACTGCTTTTAAAAGCACAACTTCATGATTTGAATTTAAAAGCTGAACGTTGTAATAAACTTCGCTTGAGGCATCATCATGATTCCACGAAATTGTGAGCTTCTTGGCGAGTTCGCTTTCATAATTATCTTTTGCCGTTGTTTCCAAACTGCAGCTCACATTTTGTACGTCTGCAAGTTTCTTAATTGAAATATTCTCTGCCGATAAGTATTTTGTGAGGGATGAAGCTTCCCCTTTGTCACTGAGTGAATATTCCTCGAAGCACGCATAAACGTTAAATTTATATTGGCCCTTAACTAAGCTCTTCAATGTTGTGTCGCTAAGCGAGATTCTGTTTTTGTTTCCAGTGTCTACTTTACTGAAAACTGAACCGTCCTGCTTGTAAATTACAAATGTATAATTAACAGCAGCTTGTTTGCCGCTCCAAACGTTGTCATCTTCAAATGCAGTCCATTCGATATAGCTTGAATCAAGGTCAGATGTAACAAGCCAGTCACTAGACTCTTTCTTGACAACTGTTCCGCTAATAAAATTAGAATAATCGCTGTCAGCAGCTTCTCTTATTGTAAATTCCGTTGTATCGCTGTCTCTGTATTGAAGCTTCGTGCTGCTTTCGCCCTTTGAAATAAGCTTAATGCGCACAACTTCGTTAGGGAGCACAATGCTTCCCGTTTGCTCTGTAACTGTATAGCTGATGTCGTTGATAACAATACTTTCAACGAGGTTCACTTGCTCGCTTGTAAGATCCCACTTGATATATGTAGTTTCGTCGTCCTTGTTTGTGTAAACATTTATTGAATCCAAGCTCTTAAGTTTTTTAACTGTTAACACGTTAGAAACATTTGAGTCAAAAGAATTTCTCTTTGTTGCAATAAGCTTGAAGTTGTATTCCTCCCCAGGAGCTGTTATAAATCCTGCAAGGGAATATTCATATTTATACACTCCACCTTCTTCGCCTGCGTCAACATTAACTTTGCCATGAAGTTTATTGTTGATATAGATCTCATAGTTTGTGTCGCTAGGGTTATTTGAAGTCCACTCTAGCTTATCCGTTGTCTTGTTATATGTTAAATCCGTAACATTTTCAAGCTGCGTAACATTGATATGAGCCATTCCTTTGCTTGTTTCTGTGTCGTTGATTGATGAGATGAAATATGTATCTCCAACAAACTTGGATACGCAAGAATAGATGTCAATTGTCATTTCAACTTTTTGTGAATAATATGCACCAAACTCGCTTCCAAGGACTGAAGTTAGATTGTCGAGATTGAAAGTTTTTTCTCCAATCTGAGTCTTCCAAGTTTTGCCATTTGAATCGTTCTTTGTTTTAATTTTTATAATCAAATTAAACTTGTCAGCCTTTCCGTTGTGATCAAAAGAAATCTCTTTCTTGTAGTAACTAAAGTTTGAAGGGATTTCATCTCTCTGGCAAGCGATAGTGAACTTTTCGCTTTCAATGTAGTAGTTTCCTATTGTAAAATCTTCGTCTGTTGTGAAATCTTTGTGACTATCGTAATATGCCTCGATGTTGAAACTTCCTACATACTTAGATAAGTCGATTTCTTGAAGATATCCATTCTCGTCTTCAAAGGTAGTTTCGTCCTTTGAAAGAACAACTTGCTCTGCATCGCCTTTAAGTGCAACTTTTAGTATGTTGTCATCTTTAGTGCTAACAGATTCCTTATCTGGAGCTTCAAGTTTTTCGACATTAAGAATAGAAAGATCTGATGGTTTCTGTATTTTTGCAAGTTCGTCGTCACTACAGATAGTTCTAAGCACAATCTTTGTTACACCTGCATCAAATTTAAAATCTGATGAGAAATCATATGTTAAAATCTGCTCTATCTTAGATGCTTCCGCCTCAAGAATCTTTGTATCATTGACAAAAATTTGATATTTTCTTGGATTTAAATAGTAAGTTTCTGCAGCTGTTGGAATTTTGAATTTAATTACATATCCTGAGAACTCACTTGAAAGAGAACTGTCATAGTAGAAGTCAAGGAAGTATGGATTCTCCTCATTTTCGCTAACAATGAAGTTGTCTGTCATAACTTCACTACTGCTCCAATATTTATCGCTGTCCGTAGTCAGTGTTTTAATTTGGATAACATAGAATCCAGCTGGAAGCTCAGCTGTGTTTGTTTCTTCAAGCTTGCCTGAGAAGATAGGTTCTAAGCCGTTTAAATCATAGTTACTGTCCGCTGTCCTATAAATTGTAACGCCATACTCTGCATCTCCCACACCTTTCCAAGAGTACTTTCTCTCTTCAAAGTCTGTGCCGTTTGCGTCTTTGCCCTCTACAATGTCGTACACGTTTATAGTTTTTCTCGTCAATGAGTTAATTGTGTCATCGTTTTTCTTAGCTATTAAATCAATATTAAATGACTTTCCGTCTTGAATGTTAAACTCAGTTCTATCAATTGCACCAAGGTTAATCTTAACTTTGTTCCCAACAACTGATGTTTCGATTGTGGTAGCAGCTTTTCCATTAATCATAACTTCATATGACTCAGCATTTTCAACATTGTTAAATTCTAAAATAGAATTTTGGTGATCGTTAAAATAGTGAACAAAACTTTCTGCCTCTGCGAGCATATAGATTCTCTTTGCGTCAGTGAAATCCGATGAAATAACCTGACTTACGCCGTCCATAGGAAGGACATTAAGCCCGTTGTATGAAGGAAGAGATTGAACTTTAAAGTCGTAGACTCCAGCGGTCAAATTTATTCTTGTTGTAACACTATTTCCTTCTCCAATTGACACGCTTATCTCTTCGTCGTTCTTTAAAATTTTGAAATTCTTTAAGTAGTCTGATGTCGTGGAAATATTCACATCGACATATCCATCGCCGAGAGTGTAAGTAACATCGCTCTTGCCAAGTTTAACAACCTTGTTGTCAAGGGCTATCTTATCGCTATTAATGTAATTGAGCCCTGCAAGTGCCTGAACTGTAATATCATAAACCCCAGCGTCGACCCCTTCAAGTGTTGTACTTAAGTCTGACGTAACAAAGTTCGAATAACCCTCTTTTCCAGAATAAATAACGTTATATTTTTCTGCACCTTCAACGGCTTGCCAGCTTAACACGCCGTCTTGATAGATTACTTTTGGCTGATCAAGTTTGTAGAGTGAAATTGCACTTTTGCTTGACATAAATTTGCCTTGTTTGTCTATAGCTTCCACAGAAATATAGACTGATCTTCTCGTCGACCTGCTAAAATCAAGCTCCATATGAGTTTCAGTTGTTTCATATTCAATGCTGTCAACAACGACTTTGTATTTTGCTCTATCGACTGCATCCCAAGATAACACTCCCTTCATCGAAGTGATATCTTCAGATGGTGTGAATGTAATATTTTGAGGCTTGCCCATTTTTTGATAATACAAGGTTATCTGGCGTCCCCATGGAGAAGGATCAATAAGTTCCTGTCCTGCTGCTCTAATACTAATTGTGTACTCGCCTTCACTTTCAAGCTGATAAGAATTTTCTCTGCTCGAAATAATGTTCCCGTTTAGATTTAATTCGTACTCAGCAGTATACTGCTCATCACCGATGTAAGAATAGACGTTGTTCCATGAAACAAGCCCATCTTCGCTAAGCTCAATCCCCTTTGGCTCGCTAAACTCGTCCTTAACAAAAATTTCTATGTAGTCGCCTTTGACTCCGTCCGTAACAGAATAGATGTATGTTAGCCCAGGGTTGACGCCGACAAACAAATCCTCTTCCACGTCAACAATGTTTTCGTCCATAGAGATAAACTCAACTTTGTCACTCCCTTTGAAGTAATCTGAAACACCAAAGACTTCGCCCTTAGAAACTAGGAGTCTGTCCTTGCTAAATTCTCCGTTTGTGTCGGTTTTGCCGCATGCAAAAATTAAAAATGCCCCTGCAATGAAAGTTGACATTGCAAAAGCACTCAGAACATTAATGTATATTTTTTTCTTTTTCATAGTTTTATTTTATCACTTTTTGTATTATTTTATCAAATAAAATAAAGGATAAAATAATATTTTTTTAAATATATTTTTAATATTTAAAATAGCACAGCAGCAAAAATGCCTCTTTATTCGATAAAATCGAACAAATAAATATATAAAAATTAATTAAAAAAACCGCAATATGCACGGTTTTTTATTTTCTAAAAATTAAAACTGAGTTTTATATTTTAAAAATTTATATTTTTTGCCCAATCAGGCAGAGACACGAACTTTCTTCCGTTCAAATATGCAAGATCGCCCCCAAGTCCATTTAATTTTAGGCTATAGCAGTGTAATTTTTGCTTCTTTTCCTTAAATTTTTTGTTATCTTCGTTCTTCCCATATTTTCCGTCACCAACAATCGCATTTCCTAAAAACGCTAAATGTGCGCGGATTTGATGAGTCTTCCCCGTCACAAGAGACGCTTCAACAATGCTAGTTTCCGATCCGTTCTTCAGTGTTTTGAAGATAGTTTCAATCTTAACAGCCCCTTGCACAAAGTTTTTAAAGACTTTGACTGAGCTTGTCTTACTGTCTTTTACAAGGAATGCTGAGTACTTTTCTCCCTTAAAATTTGTCTTCCCAACAACTTCAGCGAGATATTTCTTCTCAAATAGCTGTTTTTTGATTGCACTGCTCAGTTCTTTTTCAGCATTCTTGTTCTTTGCCATAATCAAAACGCCTTCTGTATTTCTATCAAGCCTGTGAACAGCGATTGCACCAGGGATTTTCCCTTCTAATCCGTCTTCCCCTTCAACTTCTATGCCCGACATCTTGTCAATGACAAGCACATTGTCGTCTTCATACACCTTTTTGAACTTATCTCCCGGAAGTGCAGCAACAAAAACAGTTAAAACTTGCCCTGGAACGACAATTTCGTCCACATTTGTCTTAACACCGTCAATTCTAACATCCTTACTTCTGATTATTTTGTTTATATTGTTATATGAAAAGCCATAAGCTAACAAAACGTTGCTTAGCTTGTCTGCACTTTTAACTTTGATCTCAATTTTTTCCATTATTTAGTCCTCGCATTTTTATTCTAGCATATCCCAGCTAAAAATTCAAATATTTATCATTTTTTCTTAAGTTTAATAATAAAAATATATAAAAAGGAGTGTATATGCAAGAAATTATTAATATTGACAATCAAAAGAGCATGAGTATTAGAGGGGTGGAAAAGATAGTTTCAAGCACACCTACTCAATCAGTCGTTCAAACTTCTTTAAGTAAGATTGTTATAACTGGCAATAACTTGGAAGTTAAAAAACTTGATATTGAAAACAAAGACGCAATTATTGAAGGCGAAATTTACAACATTAAATTTAATAAGAAAAACGAGAAAAAATCACTTTTAAGGAGAATTTTTAAATAATGTTATATCCAACATTATCTCAACCGATAATTATTTTATTATTCGTAGTTATCGGATTTTTTTCTGGATTCATATTTGATATATTTTCGCTAATTAATTATTTTTTTAATAACAATAAAATTAGCAGGCAAATATCTTATTTTCTAAGCATATTGCCCGTTTTTGTAATTTTTTACTATTTAAATTTAAGCTTCAATTATGGCCAAATTCGCTTTTATCCCTTCCTCTTATTCTTCTCTTCACTAATCCTTGAAAGAATTACTTTGGGGAATATATTTGCAAAATTGTATGATAAATGCTATAATCTAAATAGAAAGCTTTGGGAAAAACTTTCTAAGTGGATTTATGGAAGAAGAAAAAAAGAAGAAAAGAATTAAAATTGCAGTTATTGTGTTTGTAGTGCTTCTCACTGTTATCGCTATCGTCGAGGCAGGTGTTCTTTTGTCGATGAGGGCTAAATTAGACAAAATAACCAACGATTATAATCAAATCCAAGAACGATTGGAAAATTCTTAAATTTTTATTTTTTTTGATAAATCTAGTTGACAATATTTATCTTTTTTGTTATTATAATGGAGCAATGCAGTTAAATCTCCCTCCTAACTGTAAGGCAAAATTACAAAGTTTGTAGATGTTAATTCATCTACTACTTATGATCCCCAGTAGCTCAGTGGTGGAGCACTCGGCTGTTAACCGATAGGCCGTAGGTTCGAATCCTACCTGGGGAGCCAAGCAAAAGAAAAAAGCTCGTTTGAGCTTTTTTTCTTTTGCAATGAAATTGAACCTGACGGTTCAGTGAAATACTCTTCGAGTATGAAATATGCTTCGCAAATGATATTCGCTCATTCGAGCGAGTTGAGGATTAATTTCTAAAATATCTTTTCGCAGAATTATGATAGTAAAAAGAAAAAGATTTTTCTTGGATTTTGGCATTTTAGGGTTCTCAATCACTAATTTGTTTTAGTTTTTTAAAAAAAACTTGTGTTCTTTATACAAGTCTTTTTATAATATTGTTTTTCATTTTTTTGATATAAAAATTTAGAATAAAATATCTTCACCTGTCAAAACGTTATACATTTTTTCACTAGAATATAAAATTCTGATTTTTTTACAATTTTCTTTCATCTCGCTCAAAATATTTTCATCATCTAAAATTTTATTTACTGTGTCTGCCAAGTTGTCTTTCGTTACTCCAAGAGCAACATTATTTTTAATCATATATTCTTTGTTGTATATTTCTTGTTGAGGAAGATTATCTATAATTAAAAGTGGAGTGCAAGAGGTTAAACATTCGGTTGTTGTTAATCCTCCTGCTTTTCCCAAAACAAAGTCGCTGCTTGCAAAATATAGCGGAATTTCACTCGTGAAGCCTAGATTAATAATCTTATGTTGGATTTTACAACCTTTCAACAAAGAATCAATTCTCTCCTTACTTTTTGTGGACTTCCCGTTAATAATTACAATTTGTATAGGATTCTTAATTTTTCTAAGATTTTTAACAATGTCTTTTTCAGAAATTCCAAAAAATCCAGATTTCATAATTGTTAGCGTGAACATATTCGGGTCTAATTTCAGTTTTTCACAGGCCTCTTCTCTAGTTGGAAGATTCGAAAACATGTTCGCGATAGGAATCCCTGTTGGAAATAAATTTTCTTTCTTGAATCCCCTCTCGACAAATGGTTCAATATATTCTTTATTCGTTAAAAACATGTAATCAGTATTCTTTGCTATACACTCCCAAAATGGAGATATTCCATAGTCCAGCATAAGACTTGCAGTTTTGATATTAAGATTTTTTTCTTTTTTTAAGTCAGAAAGCGCAACACTACAGTATATATATGTAGAAATTATTAAATCGGGTTTTATTTCCTCTATATCCTTCAACATCCCTTTTTTTAAGTGTTTAACAACTCTATGGACAGAATTTTTATCAGCTTTAGTAAAATCAGACTCTTCTGTTTTTTTGAAAAAATAGTTATATAGTTTCACTCCATGATTACAAATCCAAAGATAACCTTTGGTTTGAATAAAATTTTTTAGATTACTAGAATATTTTTTATATCCATCAATAACAATAACTTCATGAGCTGGGTTGTTTTTCAAAAACGTTTCCTTAATTCTATTTGCTGCTGAATTGTGTCCATTGCCTGCTGAAGCTGTGTAAATTAATACTTTCATTTTTTTCCTCTTCGCGAGAATATTATAACACATAAAGCAAAATTGTCAAAGCAATTAAAGCCTATAACAAGTCCTAGTAAAAGCTCAAAATGAGCAACAGTTTAATCTGTTGTTTTTTTCTTCTTTACTTTTTTGTCTAAATGTTGTACAATCTTTGTGTTGCTAGGAATAAGAACATTTTAAATTCCTAGAAGAAACATATGCAGATGTGGCGGAATGGCAGACGCACTAGCTTCAGGTGCTAGCGGGAAACCATGCAGGTTCAAATCCTGTCATCTGCACCAAGTAAACAAAAATGAAAGGTCAATTAGACTTTTCTTTTTTTGCACTTTCCCCTTCCCCTTTCCGCTTTTTAATATGTGTATTGTTTTAAAAATTAGAAAAAATATGATATAATGTAAGTGGAAAGATAAAAAAGGGAGAAGAAATGAAAAAGCCTGTTATTGGGATAGTGTCAAAAAACATAACAATAGAAGATTTTTACAACTGGTCTTGGCAAAGAATAAGTAATGATGTGAGATACAGCGTGTATAAAAACGGCGGACTTGTTATGGGGATTTTGCCACAAACTACTCGAAAAGATTTTAATCAAGAGGATGAGTCAGAAAAAATAAAGCTAACAAACAAAGAAAAGGACGATATTTTATTTTTTGTAAATCAATGCGACGGAATTATTTTACAAGGTGGGATTAGTTCGCACAATTATGAAGAGTTTATCGCAAAATATTGTTATGAGCACGACATTCCTCTTATCGGAATTTGCGCTGGATATAACAATATAATCCGAGGTTTGGGAGGAAGAGCTGAAAAAATACTTAATACTAATGTTCACGACCGCCCCGACTTACAATATGCTCATAAATGCCTTGTTGCTGATAAAGATTCTCTTTTCTTTAAACTAGTCAAAAGCTCTAGATTTGACGTAAACAGTGTTCATACATACGTCGGAACGCACATTCCGCCTCAACTTTCAGTTGTCGCAACTAGTAACGATGGACAGGTAGAGGTCGTTGAAGCTAAAGATAAGACCTTTTACATTGGAATAAAATATCATCCAGAATTACTTGTCGACATTGATAAAAAACAAAACAACATATTTAGAATGTTTGTTAAAGTATGCAAAGATAAATCTAATAAACTTGAAAAATAGGAGTGAAATTATGGTTGGGAAATACAAGGTTATAACGCTGTGCGGGAGTACAAAATTTAAAGATGATTTTTATAGAGAGCAGAAAAGACTGACGCTTCAAGGATACATTGTCATATCTGTTGGGTTGTTTGGTCACTCGGGCGATGACGAAGTCTTTACAGAAGGCGTAAAAGAAATGCTTGACGATATGCATAAACGTAAAATTGATATGGCGGATGAAATTTTCGTGATAAATAAAGGCGGATACATCGGCTCTAGCACAAGAAGCGAAATTGAGTACGCTAGAAAAACAAACAAGCCTGTAAATTTTATGGAAAACAATTAATTTTCTGCTGAAAATATCGGCTGATCTCCTCGTTTTTCATTGACAAGATATTTTTATTATGATATTCTGATAATATATATAGGAGGAAAAAGAAATGACTGAAATGAATGGTCAATATGTTAATGAAGAAGCATATAACAGAATGAAGAAAAAATACAAAGCGGCGGGAATTGTTTTACTTGTTCTTGGTGTAATCATAGCTATCGCCGGAATAACACTAACTGTTATGGGGATGACAAATATGCAGTTTGGAGACGCTAAAGCTCCAGTAGGAATGATTTTAACATTTGTTGGATTTGTTGCTCTTGGAACTGGTCTTATGCTTACACTTAGAGCTAATCAACGTGCTCTTGCCGCTTATCAAGCTGCATCAGTAGCACCTGTTAAGACTGACACAATTAACTATGTTGGACAAAATGTAGCTCCAACTGTTGAAAAAGTTACAGAAGCTGTTGCTAAAGGAATTAACAATGCAACTAATCAAAGCTTCTGTCCTGAATGTGGACAAAAGCTTCCAAAGGACTCAAAGTTCTGCCCTTTCTGCGGAAAGAAATTAAACTAATTTAAATTTAAAAAATGCTGTGACATCACAGCGTTTTTTTATTTCACATTTTTAAATTTTCTCTTTGAAATATTGGGACAAAAACACAGAAGCCGCTTAATCGTTTTAGACAAAAAAGATTTGACATTTTCTTAGCTAAAAGATATAATACTCAACGGAGATTATATGAAAAAAGTTATACGAATAGAAGGAATTGATTGTGCAAACTGTGCAAAAGTTCTCGAAATGGAAATAAATAAATTAGAAGGAATTAAGAATGCTAAGATCAACTTTGTAAAGAGTACTCTTTCTTTCGAATCAAACAACATCGAGGAATCGATGAAAAAGATTGTAGCTCTTACTAAGCAAGTTGAACCTGACGCAAAAATCATTGAAAACACGAATTTGTCAAAGACAAAGCAAAATTTGATTATCAATATAAGCACTCTTGTCGCTGGAATAGCAATTGGAGCTTGTGCTCTATTTATCCCTATGCCTGTTTGGCTTTACTGGCCGCTCTATGTAATCAGCGCTCTGCTTATGGGATACAAGACTTATTATAAAGCACTCACGCTGCTCTTTAAGGGTGTTATAAATGAGAATATGCTCATCACAATTTCTGTTATCGGCTCGGCCGCTATCGGCGAGCGAATGGAAGCTCTCATGGTCGTAGCTCTATATGGAATTGGAAAGATCCTTGAGGGACTCGCAGTCAATAAGTCAAGAAAATCTATCGAAAAGCTCACAAACTTGCAGCCTGAATTTGCAATGCTCGTAGTCGGGAACGAAGAAAAGAAAGTTCTTCCAAGTGAAGTTAAACTTGGTGATACAATCGTCGTTCGCCCCGGTGAAAGAGTGCCCATCGACGGACTTATCATTGACGGAAAGACTATGGTTGACATGAAGAGTCTGACCGGAGAAAATCTTCCTACAATGAAAAAGAAGGGCGATAAGATTCTATCGGGATCAATCGCACTTGACGGAGTTATATTAATTAAAACAACAAGCGAATACTCACAGTGTACAGTAAGCAAGATTATGAATATGATAGAAAACGCTTCAGAGAAAAAATCTAAGGCAGAAACTGTTATTTCGAAGTTTACACGCTGGTACACACTCGTAGTTATCCTTGGAGCGATCCTAACTTGTGGAATTGCTTGGGCAATAACTAAGAACTTTGACAGCTCATTCTATAGAGGCTTGAACTTCCTTGTTATATCCTGCCCTTGTGCGTTTGCAATCTCTGTTCCGCTTGCATATTTCTCAGGAATTGGAAATGCATCTAGAAGGGGAATTTTAATTAAAGGATCGAACTACTTGGATGCTTGTGCTAAGCTTAAAGTTATCGGATTTGATAAAACGGGAACACTGACAAATGGAAAGTTCAACATCATGGAGATTCTTTCCTTTGATAAAAAATTAAGTAAAGAGGATGTGCTGTTCCTATGTGCTCTTGGAGAACAATATTCAAATCATCCACTTGCAAAATCAATAACACATGCAAATAAACGTAAACTTATTGTAGTAAAAGATATTGAAGAGGAAACTGGCAAAGGCGTTAGTTTCACATATGAAGACAAGAGATATTTCGTCGGAAGAAAGGGCAAAAAGACTAAAAATACAGTTGTTGAGCTTTATAGGGAAAACAAAAAGATTGGTGAAATTCACTTAGTTGACGCTTTGAAAGAAACCTCCCCTATTGCTTGCAAAGAGCTCAATGAAATGGGAATTAAGACCGTTCTTCTTTCTGGAGATAATCAAGAAAGTGTACAAAAGGTTGCTACTCTTGCAGGAGTTTCCGAGGCACACTATGAACTTCTTCCTCAGGAAAAATACAAATGGGTTGAAGAGCAAAAATCTCATCCAAAATCAAATGTCGCTTTTGTCGGAGATGGAATAAATGATGCCCCTTCTCTCATGCTTGCAGATGTCGGAATTGCAATGGGAATTACTGGATCAGATGCCACAATTGAAGCCTCAGATATTGTTATTGTCAACGATGACCCTTCAAAAGTTGCCTCTGCAATAAGGCTTTCAAGATACACAAGAAAAATCGTTTGGGAAAACATCATTTTCTCAATGGGTGTAAAAATAATTGTCCTTATCCTTGGAATTGTTGGAATAACAAATATGCTCATTGCAGTCTTTGCTGACGTAGGCGTTACACTTCTTGCAATTTTAAATAGTATAAGAGCTTTGAAACACGACCCAAACAGAAAGAAAGTAAACAAAAAGAAAAATAAAAAGAATGTGCATTAGTCTTGCACATTTTTTTGTTATCATTTATACTAAAATCTTTTTAACCATAAAGATTGTTTATTAATTTTTCATCGCAAAAGTTTTTTAAACTTTAAAGCATGTTTGACATATTTTCTTGGCTTCTTCTATTTATCTTCCCAAAATTCCATCCTTCGCATATATTTTAGATGTAAAAAAGATGATTTAAATTTCTCAATCATCTTTCTCTTTGTTTAGGTTTGTCTTTGTCCAACTCATCTTTTGAAAAATCATAGTCATATGTGAAGACAAATGTTGGCTGGCCATCACTGTTTACTTGTCCTGTCGCATAAGCATATGTATTTTCAAGCATCTTCATCTGCTCGGCAATTCTTTCTTCTTCAGAAACTTCTTCCTCTTCTTCGTGATAGTAAGCTCCTTCTGAAAGCAACTGCTGTGAATAATCTATAGCATCCATAACAGCAGTATATTTGCTTTCGATCTCCTGCTCAGCCTCTTCAGTGAAATAATCGTTCTCTTTGTTCAAACAATCTTTTAATTCATCATAGATGTCATCCTCAGAAAGCAAATGTTGTTCTTCGATCGAATAAGTTCTTCTTGTGTTTTCAGTATATACAGGAATTTTGTACTCCGCACGTCCGTTCTGCTTTCTGTATTCATAGTAATCCCCGATGTAAATGTCTCGGCTTTTTCCTGTCAGCTCAAGAAGTTCTTGGAAATATGGCGTCATCTGACCTGCATTGTAAATAAATGAATCACTTAGGCAAGCATTAAGTGAGGAAAGTGTTCTAACTAAGTTCTCATTTGTATTTATTTCCACATCACCGTCATGAATATATTGAAGTGAATAAAATTTTCCGTCCTTAGAAATTACAATTTCAACAATCTTTTCATTTCCATAAATTTCGTGCGTCAAAGGATTTTCATAAATTCCAATTACACTGTCAAGTGAATTAATTTTTATTCCAAAACAATTGAAATCCTCAATAATTTTCTTTTCAAAAAACTTGTAGGCTTTTATTGCATCTTGGTCAAGAACAGGATGTTCAATTATGTCTCCATTTTCATCTCTTTTAACTTCTTCATTTGGGAAAGTGTCTGCTGGAGCAAATTCTGCGGCAGGCCTTTTATCTCTTGATAAATCGAGAATAAGTCCTCTAATATAAGGATAAAGCATAATCGTATTTACAAGAATAAAGGCTATAATTGCAACTGCGCGTGAACTTGTATATTTGTGTAAGAAAGCTCTAACATGTGATGGCTTTACATTTTGATCAAACTTAAATCTGTTTTCTTTGTCTTGCTTGCTTAGAAAACGGCTGTAAGTAACCTCTTTGCTAAAAGTTCTCGCAAAGTAAAGCTTATCAGATTTTAGATACCCCTTTCTTTCTTTAGCCTTCCAGTAGCAATATTGTTTCGCAAGTTGATTCTTCTCGTCTGCCCATTTTACAAGAGCCTCCATTTTTTTATCTGTAGGATGATCTTTTAAGTACCCTTCCATGTAACGCTTAACTTGTTTCATGGTATAGAAAAAGCCGCCAGTCTGTAACTGCTCTCTTAATCTTTTCTTCTCTTCTTTAGTTAATTTAACTTTTCCCATGCCTATATTTTATCACAATAAGATAATAAATGCAATAGTAATTTTTTATGCTAAAGCTCTTTTATCAAAAAAAGATAGCAAAATTTTACTTTTACTATCATAAATGCCGATATATGCTGCGATTTTAATTTCTAAACATTTTTGTTTTTCGTGTGAGAAATGTCCATGAAAAGAGCAGTCTAAATAAATCTCCCCAGTAGGTCAGTCTTGCTGCGTTTAAAAGTTTTCTGCATTCCCTCACATCATTAGCATCCAAAATTTCTTCCAAAAACTTGAGTCCCTTGTTTGAGGCATCCTTTTCAATTCCAATTGTTATCGCTTTAATCAGTACTGCGAGAAGGAAAATTCCCCCTCCAATCGCAAATGAAATTATACTGTAGAAGAAATAGTCATTCCCTAAAATCAAGAGTACAATCCCTGCAAGAAGAGCCGGAAGAAATAGATATCCGATAAAATTTCCAAGTCTTCTAAGAACGTTCAAACTCTTGAGTTTATTCCCTTCCTTGTCTTGAAGTGCATGCCCCATTTCGTGTGCAACTATTGAAAAGGAAGCAATACTGTTCGATGTCAATGTTTCTCTGCTAAGTGCAACTGTCTTTGTCTTTGAAACGTAGAAATTTTCAACGTCATTCTCCGTTTGGGCAATTTTTATTTTTCCGTTTAATTTAAAATGGTTTAAGTTATGAACAAAATCCAAAATATTAAGATCTGTCTTTGCCGGAGTTGAATTTGCTTTTGTGTAAATTTGCATAAATCTTTCAGATGAGAAAGATGCGATAGATAAAATTATGCTAAACACCACTATCGCTATCACCACTCCTATTAAAATCCAAAGTTCTTTGCTCATACTTTTATTATATATAATTTTTTGGATTTTTACAAGAATTTTAGCTATGTTTCCAAAACAATAGTATCTCCAACAGCAACTGTTTCACCTTCTGGAGGGAGCTGTCTTGTAACTTTTCCGCCCTCGCCATAAATTTCATAGTCTATTCCAAGTTTAATCAAAATTTCACTCGCCTGGCTTATCGGAAGTCCAACAAGATTTGGCATTTCGATATATTCCTTCTTAATTTCCTCATTGTCTTTCGGAATTTGAAGATATTCAAACATCTTCTCAAAGATTATCTTTCCATAAGGCAGAGCGACAATACTTCCATAATATGCCCCCGCGCCCGGCTCATCTACAAACACTAGTATTGCATAGTCTGGATTGTTTGCGGGATAAACTCCAATAAAGCTGGAGATATACTTTCCTTGAGCAATCTTTCCGCTCTCGTCATATTTCTGAGCTGTTCCTGTCTTTCCTCCCACATTATATCCTTCTAGGAAAGAGCAATCTCCATGTTTATTCGTCGCTTTCTCAAGAAGATAGTTCATTTTTTGCGATGTTTCTGCTGAAAGGATGTTTCTCCTAATATTTGGAGAGTCCACCTTTTGAATTGTCGGCGTTGGAAGATTTCCTCCGTTTACAATTCCAGAAACAGAGGTTAATAGTTGCAGCGGAGAAACTGTAATTGCGTGGCCGAATCCCATTCTTGCAAGGTCAACATTTTTAACGAGCTTTTGAGACATAAGGATTCCCTTGGCTTCGCCCGCCAAGTTAACTCCTGTCGACTGACCTAGCCCGAAGAGTTTAGCGTACTTATAGAATCTTTCAACCCCTAGTCTAAGTGCTAGGTTCATGAACACACAGTTACATGAGTTTGCAAATCCCTCAACTAGCGTCTGAGATCCGTGACCTATTGTTCTCCAACATTTGATTCTCACTCCGTCGACCATCATATATCCTGGGCAATAAAATCTTTCATTGAAGTTTGTCAGTCCCTCTTCTAGAGCTGCAGCAAGAGTCAAAATTTTAAAAGTTGAGCCCGGCTCATAGAGGTCAGTTATCCCCTTTATTTTTGAATAATCAAATAGCTCTGTTAAATTATCTCTTGGAACTTCGTTTAAATTAAAGCTTGGCTTTGTGGATAACGCTAAGATTTCACCAGTCTTTGCATTCATAACAATTCCCGTCACACTCTTCGCCTTTTGTTCCTGCATAATTTGATCTAGCGTCTGCTCAACAATAAGCTCAATCTTTGAGTCAACGCTGAGTGTGAGGTCGCTGCCCTTTTCCCCGTTTACATAATATCTTAGTGTTCCTGTAATTTCTTTGCCCTGAAGGTCACTTTGAGTGAACGAATATCCGTCTTTGCCTTGAAGAGATGAGTTGAAATATGCCTCAACTCCCGTTTGCCCCAAGTTATCCGAACTTGTAAATCCCAAAACTTGCGTCAAAAAGTCGCCATATGGATAATATCTTGCTACATTTTCAGCTAAATATATTCCTCTGAATTTTTGATTGTATATTTCCTCGGCAGTGTCTGTGTCCACCTGCATTTTTAGTAAAACTTCGGATATATTTTTCTGCGAAAGTTTGTCGTAGATTGTGGAAAAGTTGATATCTAGTTTTTGTGATAAAAACTCCGCTATCCTGTCCTTTTCTGTTATCTCCCTCGCCCTTGCATAAACATTATATGTTGTGTAGCTCACAGCAAGCGTCGATCCCGTTCGGTCATAGATTGTCCCCCTTGGTGCAACAATTGCTAGATCTCTCGTCCACTGGCTTGTCGCCTTATTTTGCAGATTTTTGCCATTGATGATTTGTATCACAAAAAGGCGGACTATGAGTGCACAAAAAAGAAAGGATATCAGCAAAATAATTGCTAATATCCTCTTTCGTAGTGAATGTAGCGTATACAGTTTTTGCAAATCAACCTCCGAACATCCCGATTAAAAAATTGCAAACTCTGTCAAACCAGTTGGAACTCTCATAAAGTGACGATGCTCCAAGGTCTTCTTCTGGAAAAGTTTCAAAAAGGTTCAAAGATCGATTTCCCGTTTCTGTAGAATAGATTTTTTGAATAAGGCTTGTTAAACTTGCATTATATCCCGATTGCATCTGCTCAAACTGTGCGTTAACTTTTACAATTTCAACTGTAGTTGTTATGCAGAATGCAGCAAGAACGCAGAAAGCAACTCCGATTATTGCAGCTTTAAGCTTTTTGTTAAGCTTAAACTTTTGTTTTTCCTCTTTCTTTGTGGATACTTTAAAAACTTTCTTTCTTTGCTCTGGAGGAAGTTCCTCTATCTTATCGAAATTCGGCTTTTCAACTATCTCTTCGCTTACAGGAGTGGAAAATAATTTTTCAGTGAGCTCTTTGTCCTTCCTCTCAACTTCTCTCGTCTTTTCAGTTTTGAGTTTGACTTTAACTTCTTTTTTTTCAGTTTCTTTTTCAAGCAAAAGAACTTCTTTCATATTATATTCTCCTCCTTTTGTAAATATTTCTATTTCTTCTCGAATATTCTCAGTTTCGCCGACGCACTTCTAGGATTGATTTTCAGCTCCTCCTCGCTCGCTGTTATCGGCTTTCTATTGACAAGTTTTCCCTCCGCCTTGTGACCACAAATACATATAGGTGTCTTTGGCGGACAAATACAATCTGTCGTTAAATCCCTAAATACATTTTTTACTATTCTATCTTCTAAGCTATGGAAGGAAATAACTGCAAATCTTCCTCCGCTCTTTAACATTGATGCTAAATCTCTTAGAGTTTTATCAAGTCCCTCAAGCTCGCCATTGACCTCAATTCTTATTGCTTGGAAGGTTTGCTTTGAAACTCCCCCTTTCCCGAAGATAACTTTCTTTGGAAATGAGTTTTCTATTATGTTTTTAAGCTCAAAAGTCGTGCATATAGGCTTTTTTGCTCTTTCTGCGATAATATTATCAACAATTCTTTTTGCGTTGGATTCCTCGCCATATTCGTAGAGAATTTTAAGTAACTTTTCCTTGTTATATGTATTGACAACATCATATGCTGTCAGTTTTTGATCCTTGTCCATTCGCATATCTAAAGGGCCGTCATGAAGGAAGGAAAATCCTCTTTCTCCCTCGTCGATTTGGTGAGAGCTCACTCCAAGGTCAATGAGTATTCCATCCACTGCGTCCACGCCCTGTTCAATCAGCTTTTCTTTTGCGTCATGAAAGTTTGATTTAATGATTAAAAAGTTCTTAAAATCCTTCAATCTCTCCGTGCTTGCCTTTATGGCATTTTCATCTCTATCGAATCCATAGAGAAAGCCTTTCTTCGCTCTCTTAATTATTTCATAGGAATGGCCAGCGCCTCCGATTGTACAATCGACATAAATACCGGCGGGCTTAATGTTAAGCCCGTCAATTACTGCATTTAATAAAACCGGTATATGTTCAAATTTCATTATTCTCCTAATGTTCCTTCTTCTGTTGTAGAACTTGTAATTCCAAGGAATTTCTTAAGTTGTTCTTTAAGCTCGTCGCTAATTTCAGTTTGAGCATCAATCTTATCTGCAATTTCTTGTTTGTCTTCGTCTTTTAATTCAACTTTAATATCGCTTTCTTCTGCGTTATTTAAGATGTTAGAAATTTTCTCTTCATCTGATTTAATCTTTTCTTCTTTCTCGGTTAAATCTGTAATTTCCGAGTAATCAAAAGCGGTGTCAATCAAATCTCCAACTTTAGCTTTATCAACCTCGCCACCAACAACAACCGTGTCAAGTTTTTCAAAGAACTTAACATCTTTCTTTGCTTCTTGGATTTCTTGAACTGTTCTAAGAAGTTCAGTGTACTTAATTTCCCAAGGATTCTTTGATCCAATGAGTGCGATTGATTCTGGATATTCGGTCTTGATATATTCGAATAGATCCATAAACATTGCATTGAATAGTCCAGTTTCTTCTTTCTTGTTCTCGCTTGAAGTTGTAAGTTCGACTCTAAATGCATTGAGTTTAATTGCATCTAGGACTATTCCAACTTGCTCATAAGTTACATTTGCCTCAACTGTGTCATCGTCTGGATCTGGGAACACGATTGTTCCTTCTTTTGGCATAACTCCGACTAAAGTCTTGATAATGTGAGTAAGCTCGCTCACTTGATCTTCACTTGCACCTTCAGTAGTTGTAACTGAGCTGATGTCAAGTGTCGTGGTCTTGCCAGTCACAGAGTTTACATTCTTTGCAATAAGTGTCATCATGTCATTTACAAGTGTTTTCATGCTCTTAGCATAAAGCACTGGAACAACGAAATTGTCTAATTTATCATTTTCAATTAATTTTACAACGTCTTGGAAGCTTTCATGATTTGTTACAAGTGCTGTGAGAACTGTTCTTTCGTCTGTACCCTCTCCAATCTTAGTGTTGTATGCCTCAACAATAACCTGTGAAATTTTGTTTATATCATATTCCCAATTAGCATATGACTTTTCAAAGTCTAACGTTTTATCCTCACCTGTTCCGTTATATACATCGAGTTTTGATAGATCGAGGAATCTTACATCTGAAAGAATATCTGTAATTTTTGTGAAGAATGAATTTCTAAATCCGTCAACTTTGTAGAATTTAGTTATAACATTCGTGAGCATGTTTGAATAAACAGTCTTGCCGTCAACAACTTTTGAGTCTTCTGCCAAAACTTTTGCGATCTGGTCTACAGCCTGAGTTGCGTCTGCTGTTTCGTCAGTTATAACGTCATATAGGTCAAATTTAAGCACGTCTTTTACTGGACTTTTTAAGTAGTCCAAGAGTCTTACATATGATGTAATCTGTGGCTCATTTTGAACCTTTAAAAGATTTTCCATGTCGTTCTTTTCTAAGAACTGTTTCATAACTGATTTATTGTCTTTTCTAAACACTTCAAGCTGATCAATATTATCAAGCAATCTTCCCAAGCAATCGAAAGCCTTGTCAACCTTCTCTTCTGGTGTTTTTAATATTGAATATACATCGTCAACAACATCAATAACAGAAATAGTTGAGTTTACATCGACTAAATTTCCTGCGATGTTAAGTATGTTAGTTTTAAACCTTTCCCAATCTGTAACTTCTGTTGAGCCGCCTTTTAGATCGATAGTTTCTTCATCAACTTTTTTTGCAACAATTTCTAAAGCTGGAGAGATTCCGTCTTTAACAACGTTCATATCAAGAAAACTGTTGACCATTTTAAGTACAGACTCTTTATTTGCCTCAACGAGAATCTCATTGAAGATATCTTCAGTAGTTGCCTCTTTATCTAAAAGAATGTAGTCCAAAATGCCCGATTCTCCTGCAACTGCAATAACTGAATATGCTTGTTTCAAGTCGTTTAAGAAATATTCCTTAACTGTGTTGTCATCAAATGAATTAGCGATTGCGTCCAATAGATCTGCATATTCACTGAGGTCTATATCTGTAAATTTATCATAATTCTTAATTAAATCTCCGATTAGGGTTGTTCCAAGTCCTTTGATAAGTCCGCTTTCGAACATTCTATCAACGCACTTGTTAAGCTCTGTCCAATTGACTTCTTTAAAACTCTCTCCCTCTGGAGATGCAACAGCTTTTGACATTTCAGAAATAGTGTTATATACAGTAAAGTAGTTCAAGACATCTTGTCTTAGCATTACTTTTTCGCCAGCTACGTCAAACTTTACAAGCTGGTCAAAAATGAAGTTATCGAGGCCAAACATTTTTGTCATCCAACCTAAAGCGCTTTTGTTATATGCACCAACTGCCTCTGTTACTTCTACAGGCACATTTTCTTCGATTAAAGTTTTTGAATTTGGAGTAGAAGCTTCTGCGGTGTTTCCCTCTGATACAGTATAAAGTGGCTTTGTTTCAGTCTGAACATCGTCGAGCATTCCTGTAAGTGCGGTCAGTGGAGCAAAAGCTAAGATTGTAAATACAAGCCCTTTAATAACTCCGAATCCTGCACCCAGCCATTTATCTCTCTTTGCATTGTAAGTAGGTTTTTGTTCCCTCTTTTTGAGGCATGTCACATCGATTATCTTATATACAATATATCCAAGAAGTCTCATGATTCCATACATTACGAAGAATACTACAACGTTTACAACGATCATTGGAACAGCTTCAAGGAAAGCTTGCAAAGCAGATGATGATTCAACGGCTGTCTTTAAATCTCCAATACTGCTCACCATGTCAATAATAAGCTGGGAAAGTGGCTTACTTGTGCCATCGACACTGACTGAAATTCCAAGCACTGCTTTTGAGATGGCTGGAGTAATTAAATATGCCACGATAACAAGAGTAACTGAAATTGCAAAGTTGATAACACCTCTTATAAGTCTTCTTTTGTAACCAATAAAGAATGAGCAAATTAAAATAATGCCCAACAACAAATAACTAACTAAAGTTACAATTCCTCCAATCGACATATCGACCTCCTTGGCTCAATGTTTGCCATATATTCCTATAATTATCTATAGAATATAATATTTTGAGAAAAATATCAAATATATTGGGGCAAAATGAATAACTTTTTGAGTTTTTTGAAAAAATATTTCTACCTCAATCGACAAGGTTTTACATATATTTTTTTACAAAAAAGAGGAATAAAAAATTTTTTTATAACAAATATTTCACTTTGTGTAACAAAATTTATATTAAGATAACTATATATATTTTTTTGAAAAATTTGTTAATTTTTTTTAACAAAAACATTTGACAAATAAAAACCTACATATTATTATTAAAGCAAGTAAACACAAGATGTAGCGAAGAAAATTATTTATAAACACTATATATTGTATTGTTGGTTTACTAGCAAAGGAGGAGAAATTATGCCAAAATACATCATCAAAAGAGACGGGAGAATCGTTGAATTCGACGTTACTAAAATTGAAAATGCTATCATCAAAGCGATGAATGCAGTTGGAGCAAATGAGCTTAAGAAAGTTAAGAAAATTGCTGGGCTAGTTGAAAAAGATCTTGAAGAGAAGTTTATAGATGACAATCCTACTGTTGAACAGATTCAAGACAGCGTTGAAAAAGCTTTAATGAACACCGGATGTGATGATGTCGCAAAGGCATATATCCTTTACAGAAATAAAAGAAATCAAATTCGTGAAATGAGTTCAAATCTTATGAAAACTTATGACGAAATCTGCAATGTAGCAACAGATAAGAGCGACATCAAGAGAGAAAACGCCAATATCGACGGAAACACCGCAATGGGCACAATGCTTAGATTCGGATCTGAAGGAGCTAAGGATTATTACACAAAGTTTGTTTTAACTCCTGAAGAAAGCGCAGCTCACAGAAACGGAGATATACATATCCACGATATGGACTTCTATACACTGACTGAAACTTGCTGCCAAATTGATATTATAAAACTCTTCACAGGTGGCTTTGGAACAGGTCACGGGTTTGTTCGTGAGCCAAACGATATCAGAACATATGCTGCTCTTGCCTGCATAGCTATCCAAGCAAATCAAAACGATCAACACGGCGGACAAAGCATTCCTAACTTCGACTATGGAATGGCTCCTGGTGTTAGAAAAACATATAAAAAACTTTATAGAACAAACTTTGTTAAAGCATACAATCTTGTCGTTGGCGGAGCTTTAAGCGAAGCTGATATCAAAGAAAAATTCCTTCAAATGGAAAAAGAGGGACTTATACCTACTCTTGCACAAGATGATAAGTATGATATCCGCGAGAGAGAGATGTTCTCTGGACTTAGCGATGTTGATTACAACAAGATCAGAGCATTCGCAAGAAAACAAAGTCTTGACGAAACAGACGATGCGACATATCAAGCAATGGAAGCTTTAGTTCACAATCTTAACACAATGCACTCAAGAGCTGGGGCTCAAGTTCCATTCTCATCAATTAACTTCGGAACAGACACAACACCAGAAGGAAGAATGGCAATTAAAAATATTCTCCTCGCTGTTGAGGCAGGAATGGGCGACGGAGAAACAGCTATCTTCCCTATCAGCATTTTCAAAGTTAAAGAAGGCGTAAACTACAATCCTTCAGATCCAAACTATGATTTATTCAAACTCGCAATTAGAGTGAGCGCGAAGAGAATGTTCCCTAACTTCTCATTCATCGACGCTCCATTCAATTTACAGTACTATAAGACAGGTCACCCTGAAACAGAAATCGCATACATGGGATGCAGAACAAGAGTTATGGCAAACGTTTATGACCCAACAAGGGAAATAACATATGGAAGAGGAAATTTAAGTTTCACATCAATCAATCTTCCAAGAATTGCCATTGAATCAAAGAAAAACATGAAAGAGTTCTATAAGATTCTCGACGAGAGAATGGAGCTCGTTGCAAATCAGCTATTGCACAGACTCGGCTGGCAGAGCATGAAGAAAGTTAAAAACTATCCATTCCTTATGGGACAAGGCGTTTGGATTGATTCAGAAAAACTTAAGCCAGACGACAGCATCGCAGAAGTTCTAAAACATGGAACACTAACTTGCGGATTTATCGGGCTTGCAGAAGCACTTGTTTATCTCACAGGAAAACATCACGGGGAAAGTCAAAAATCTTGGGATCTTGGATATGAAATTATCAAGCACATGAGAGAATTCTATGACAAGAAGGCACAAGAGTACAAGCTTAACTTCTCGCTTATCGCAACTCCAGCAGAAGGGCTTTCAGGAAGATTTGTTAAGATTGATAGAAAGAAATTTGGCGTAATTCCAAATGTAACAGATAGAGATTATTACACAAATTCCTTCCATATTCCAGTTTATTACAACATTTCAGCCTTTGATAAGATCGACAAGGAAGCGCCTTTCCACGACCTTACAAATGGCGGGCATATCTCTTATATCGAACTTGACGGAGATACATCAACAAACCTTGATGCTTTTGAGAAAATCATTCGTCACATGAAGGAAGCAGGAATCGGATATGGTGCAATCAATCACCCTATCGACAGGGACCCTATTTGTGGATACAATGGAATTATTGGAGATACATGTCCTCACTGCGGAAGAAAAGAAAATGAGGGATATGTTGGATTTGAAAGAATCAGAAGAATAACAGGATATCTTGTTGGAACTCTCGACAGATTTAATAACGGCAAGAGAGCAGAAGAACATGATAGAGTAAAACACAGCATTAACGTCGAATAAGGAGCAAAATGAAAAACGATCTCAGAATTGCAGGATTAGTTAAAGATTCAATTGTGGACGGCCCAGGCTTAAGATTCACTGTTTTTACGCAGGGCTGCCCTCATCACTGCAAGGGCTGTCATAATCCGAAAACTCATGACTTCAAAGGTGGAAGAGTCGTTTCTATTGATTACATTTTAAAAGAGCTAAAAAGTGACAGAGGTGCAACTGGCGTTACTTTCTCAGGCGGAGAACCTTTTTCTCAAGCGACAAAGCTCATCCCTCTCGCAAAGAAAATTAGAGAGGGAGGATATGATTTAGCTTCATATTCAGGCTGGACTTTTGAAGAGCTTTATAGCGGCAAAATCCCTGGAGCTAGAGAGCTACTTGGATATATCGATGTTCTTATCGACGGAAAGTTCATTTTAGAGCAGCGCTCTTTGGAGCTATCTTTCAGAGGTTCAAAAAATCAACGTCTTATCGATGTCCCAAAGAGTTTAAAAATGGGATTCGCTGTTGAAACGAATCGAATTGATTGGCTCGGCAAGGAATATAAATATAACACCATGGACGAGTTTGCCCCAAAGAATATCAGGGATATGGGAAAATAATTCTTTCTTTAAAATGACTGTTAATAAAAATTTTACAGGAAGATTTTAACATATTAAAATTCAGTTAAAAATCTAAATGATTGAAACTTGAAAAATTTAAAATGAATCTTGAAAAAAGAATTTTTATGAAATTGAAATAAAAAAAATATGAAATTTTTAAAAGATTGAAACAAAAAAAACGAGCATATGCCCGTTTTTTTATTTTCCCGATATATTTACTCAGTTTATTTCCTCACACATTTATGAGGTCTGTTTTTTCTTCTTTTTCACGCTCTTAACAACAACTGCTGTGACCATGTAGATCGCAAAAGCAGCGATAACTCCGATACTAACGTATGATCCAATATCGATCCATACTTCATTGTCAGAAAGGATAACAAACTCGCCAAGCGTATCGGTTTCGACTTCCAAATAGTCTCCATTTCTTGTTGAAGAAAGTAGGACATAATCTCCATTTCTGTTTCTTCCATAGATATAGAAGTTTGTTCTATCTTCATATCCAACAGGAATTTCAAACTTAACTTTGATTGAGTCTTTGAGATCCTTCTTCTTGTTGTTTTCTTCAAGTGAAACATTGAATGATGCAACAACTTGCTTGCTTGAATTAACAAGCCCACCATAGTCAACATTTTCCTCATCGACAACAAGTTTTGTTCCCTTGCTTAATGTCGTGTTTGTCTTTGACTCTAATGAAACTTTCTTATCCTCATCCGCAAGCTCGTTATATGTAATATTTGCTGTCAAATTCTCTGGATAAACAATTTCATAGTTCTTAGCTTTATCGCCAACAAGAGAAACATTGTATACAACAACTTTAATATTGTTTCCAACTTCTGCACTTTCAAATTTTGCAGATGTTTCCTTGTCGTATGCGAGTTTTACGTCCTCGTCAATAAGCCCTGAAATAACCGGATTTTTGATGTACGCAACAGTTGTTCCGTCGTAAACTTTATCTTGGATATTTACGTTCAAATATGCCTTTTTAGGGCGTATTGTGAGATAATTCTCAGTTAAAATTACGTTGTAGTTTACATTATTAAATGCACTAACTAATCTGTATTTTCCAACTTCGTCATTTCCTTCTTTTGAAACGCCTCCGAGGAGCACATCTCCGCCAAGGAGCTCTCCTGCCGTAATTTCATATTCAAATGTTGGAGTGATATCTCCATAAGTTTTTTCGTAGTCGTAAGTCTTAACATAAATATTAATTGGCTTAATTACAAAACTTCCTTTTATAAAGTTGATTTTGTAATTTCTACCTAGTGATAAGTTGCTTCGAATATCATAAGTTCCTGCGTTGTCCCCGCTAACTCTGTAGATATTTCCAGTAAACTCGTCGCCGTCAAGGATTGTTCCACTTTGGATTACATATGTGAGCTCTGGATCTGCCTCTCCATATTTTTTTTGCTTATCTTCAGCAAGTATTGTTATTTCTCTTCTTTGAATTGTGAAATATGAAGGAATAAATGTGATTTCATAGTTGTCATTAGAAAGAGTTGAAGAAATTAAGTATCTTCCCGTCTTTTCATAAGCCTTTGGATCAACAGCTGTAACAGGTTTTTCTCTCTCCAAAGATCCTTCAAGCATGTCGCCCTCGCATAGGCTATCACTAAGAGAATATGTGAGCTCTGGATCTGCTTCTCCATAGACCTTTGTAAGTGCGTCTGCTGTAATTGTAAGCGGACGTTTTTCAATTATGAATGTTCCCGCAGTGAAAGTTAAAATATAGTTGTCATTTGCTTTCAAACTTCCTTGCGAAATAGCATATTCTCCGGTAGCTTCCCCTTCCTCACGGGAAAGAGTTCCTTCAAATTGATCCTCGCCTTTAAGAGATCCATTTGTGATCGTAAATGTGAGTACACCGTCTTTGTTTCCATATTTCTTTGTTATAGTGTCAGCTTTAATTTCAATTTCAACTTTCATAACATTGAGTTTTCCTGGAATAAAGTCGATTATGTAGTTCTCTCCAAGGCTGTAACTACCAACTTGAATCTCATATTCACCCGTTCCTTCTCCACTTTCACGTGTCATTTTTCCAACTTCAATGCTTTCAATTTCATCGTCGTTCTCTAACTTCCCTTCAACAATTGAGATTGTGAAGATCGGATCAGCTTCGCCATATTCCTTGTATTTGTCATCGGCTTTAACTGTGATCTGTTTTGGAGAAATACTAAACTTAGCGTTCTCGAAATTAATGTTGTATCTTGGGTCGTTCAAACTTGTATATGTAATCGTATAAATTCCAACATTTTCCCCATATTCTCTCTTAAGTTTGAGGGATAATTTATCTCCATTTACAATGTTTTTAGCTGTATAACTTAACTCTGGATCTTCTTCCCCATAAACTTTTGAAGAGTCTTTTGCTTTAACTTCAATATCTCTCTTTGAAATAAGTAAATATTGTTCTTTAAAGCTCTTAATTGTGTAATTCTTAGGGCAATTTAATGTTCCGATCTTAATTAAGTATTTTCCTGGATTCTCCCCTTCTTCTCTCTCTAAATTTCCTTCAAAAAGATTTTCTGGCGTATCATCGTATTTTAGTTTTGATAAATCCTTGATTTCAAATCTTAAAACGGGATCATTTTCGCCGTAAATTTTCTCGCAAGCAAATGCTTCAAGCTCAATTTCTTGTCTTAAAATCGTGTAATATGCTTGGTTTTTACTAATTATGTTATAATTTTTGTTATTTTCATTTGTTATATCATTTAAGTGAATTTCATATTCTCCGACATCTCTTCCGCACTCTCTTATAAGACTTCCAACAAGACTTTCCCCTTCAATTAATCCTTCACTTGTGTATGTTAAAGCGACATCATTGTCACCATATGTTATTGTTTTATCTGCAACTGTAACAAAAACATCTTTTCTCTTAATTGAAGCTTTAAGCTCTCCAAAAATTTCTTCTATTGTATAGTTGCCAAGTCTTTCGCCAAAGAAATATGAATTTTTAATGATGATTTTCTTGTTTTCTCCAGCATTTGCGTCTTCAAATTCCATTGTTGCGTTAAATTCAATCTGATCTCTGTCCGCAACATTTGAAAGGAAGTAAGTGTAGTTGGCTGAAGTGTTGCCATCGTAAACTTTGTCCTCAATTGTGATATCGAGGCTCAACTTTCTTGATGATATTACAAGTTCACTTCCCGTGAAATTTTCAATGTTGTAATTTATGTTTGAAAGCGTTCCTATGCTAATTTTATACACTCCGACATCCTCGCCTTCCTCTCTGGCAAGTTTTCCCTCAAGAAGTTCCCCGTCAACTAAGTTTGTCGCAGAGTATTCAAGCTCTGGGTCATTTTCGCCATAAACTTTTTCTAAATTCTTTGCTACGATATCAATATTTCTTTTTCTAATTACATATGTTGCTCCAATAAATTCAATCGCATAGTTTGGGTTATCTAGAGTGTTTTGTCTAATTGTATATGTTCCAGCGTCTGTGCTGTCAATAGCTATATTCCCGCTCAAGCTATCATTTTCCAAAAGCCCTTCAATGTCGTATTCCAAGTTTATTTTATCTCCGAAAATTGAAGATCCATTCTTGGCCGTGATTTTCAGTGCTCTTGGCTTTATTGCAGCCTTAAACACAGTTCCGTCTGTGAGCAATTTGTAATTATCTTTGCTATTTCCTTTAAGAGCGATATGATCAAATCTAATTTCTCTTTCACCCGCGTTATAGTCCGTGAAAGAAATGCTTAAATCTAATGCTAAGTCGTCAGACGCGACTTTGTTTCTAATTGTATAAGATAGTAGTTCTGCATCTGTTGTTTTATCATAAATTTTTTCTGCAACTTCAATATTCTCAACCGAGACTTCTCTTTTATTAATTGTATAGTAGTGTTGTCCCTGCAGAGTACAATTGTAGTTTGGATTATTTGTATTTAATTCGCCAATATTAATGAGATATCTTCCGATATTTTCACCCGGTTCTCTTCCGAGTTTTCCTGAAATGGCACTCTCGTCTGTTTCATATGGAATGGCATCATCGATATCTCCGTAAGTTTTTGACATATCGCGTGTTGTA
>CALCWV010000014.1 GCA_937907645.1 uncultured Clostridia bacterium | reverse complement strand
GTTTTCCTCCCCTGCCAAGGGGAGGTGTCAAACGAAGTTTGACGGAGAGGTTAACCTAATAATATTTTTGACTATAGCGGTTTATTTTGACTCTAATAATTAAAATTGAGTTTTTGTGCAAAAAAAGTAATAATTTGGTGAAAAATAGAAAACAATATTTGACAGATTTCAGCCTTAACTATATAATATATTCGTACTATATGATATGCTTGCGTTTTATTATGCAATCAAACAATTATTTTTGTATCAAATTGAATTATTAATTTAATTTTAATTAAAATAATAATGAAAGGGAGAATCAAATGAAAAAACCTAAAATTTTGTTTATAATTGTAGCTTTTTGCTTATGTTTAATAACAGCAACAATTGGCGTTTATTCAATTAGAAATGTTCAATTAAACGTAAGTGGTAATTTAGGTTACTCAAAACATCAAGCTCTTGTTAGCATAACAGGTTCAATAAACAACCTAAATGTTGACAATGCTTTATCAAGCCAGCCAGTTTCAAGGCTTGTTGCTAGTGTGGATGGGGTAGAAATAACCGAAAGTGTAATGAATTTTGACTCTCTTTCGTTCTATCAAGATTCTTCTAATGTTAAAGATATTGAATTTGATTTAAGTTTTCAAAATTTAGACACTGAAAACGATTTATTTATGGAGATTGAATATCCAGATGCCCTTTCTGATGGAGTTTCAGTTTCAACTAATTCAACATATGTAAATGTTCCTTATAATGGAATTTTGTCAAAAGGTGGCACTGTTTCAATAAAATTTGGTCTTACTGCAACATCAGCGTTGTCGCTAAGCAACTTTAAAATAAAGTTTAGGTTCCGCCCAACTTCATTCCTAAATCCAGCTTATTTAGCAAATGATTGGAAGGATAAACTCTCCACAACTTTTGGTGCTAACAGCACAAACATATCTTCAGTTGATTTTGTAAATGACCTGTCAAGTTATAATCATTCAACTTTTGTTGGCTTTGACGCAAAAACAGGGAAGTCAACTTCAGTCAGTGTTGGTGCTGAAGATGCAACTTCAAATGTCCCTGACACACTTTCATCAAACGTTACTGATGTAAAAGCGTATGCAATCAAAACAGATAATCTTTATAAAATTGTCGTTTATACACCAGCAGTTATGTATGCGGGAACATGTTGTGAAGGAATGTTTAGAGGATTTGGTGCTTTAACAGATGCAAATCTTAAAAATTTTAACACAAGTAAAGCAACATCATTGAAAGAAATGTTTAAAGCTACTCATGCTTTAACAAGTTTGACTTTTTCAAATGGTTTTGT
>CALCWV010000013.1 GCA_937907645.1 uncultured Clostridia bacterium | reverse complement strand
TTTTGACATATTTTTATATGATTTTTTATTTTTTTATATATGAAACGCACTCATCAATACTTTCCTGTGGTGTTTTCCCTGCAGTATTAATTATAATGCTATCTTTTACTATTTTTAGAGGAGAAACTACCCTGTTTTCATCGGCATAATCTCTTTCTTTTAAATCTTTTAAAACCTGTTCAAAACTTGCTTCTTTCCCCTTTTGCTGTTCAAATCTTCTTCTTGCGCGAACCTCAACTGGGGCTGTTATAAAAAACTTGTAGTCTGCCTTAGGAAGAATCTCTGAGCCGATATCACGCCCTTCCATAACACAATCATTTTCTCTCGCAAACTTTCTTTGCATCTTTCTGAGCTTTGCTCTAAGCTGCGGATATGGAGCTAAAATCGAAGATAGAACGCTAATCTTTTCTTGTCTTAAAAAAGGAGTATAGTCAAAGCCGTTGATATAAGTGTGTTGCACACCGTCAATAAATTTCACATCGAATTTTATACTTTTCACAAAGGCAGACATTTTCTCTTGAGTGTGCTCCCCAAGGGCTCTTTTATCCCACTCACATGCTACAGCCCTATAAAGTGCCCCTGTGTCAAAAACATTTACACCTAACCTCGCCGCAATGCCAACTGCAATTACACTTTTTCCGCTAGCTGCGTGTCCGTCAATGGCTATATTCATTTTCCCCCTCCTTCCATTATGTAGTTTAACACAAAAAGCATTTTTTCGTATATGTTTTTTAAACATTTTTTAATTTAACACAATTTTATCGTTCTGAATAAAATTAAATTATCGGGAGTTTTACCTTAGATCAAGGATATATTAAACAAAACTTAGGCCTTTCCGATAAAAAATATTGCAGTTTTATGTTTTCAATAGCTTTGCAATAAACTTTCCTTTTCAATCAAGGTGCTTTTAGTCAAATGTACCTAAAAGCATATTGCCCTTAATATTTAGAAATATAATCTTATTAAATTAATTCTAGGAGAAACATATAAAAAATAGAAATACATGTAATTTTTTCGCAGAAACTGCTGCGAGCCAACTACCCCTAAATCTATTTTAAGAGGTCCCGCCGGAGAAAGATGGTCCACAGGACCAACAGGCCACCTGGAATTGTTCCAGATTTTAACGTGACGATATACAACCCAAATAGCCAAACTATCACAAATGCCGCACCAATTTCTATGCCCGAAGTTCAACTTAACAGCGAATTTACAATGCAAGACGGCGGACTACTTGTTCCAGCCGCAGGAACATATCTCGTTTCTTTCTCCATAAATAACTCCCCTCAAGCATCGACAGGAGATTTTGTCGCAATAGCACTAAACGGAAATATTGTAGCCTGCTCAAAAAGGCCAATTACAAGTAGCACAAATGTAAGCTGCACATTAACAATATTATTAAACAGAAATGAAGTCTTAACACTAGTCACTAATGTCACAACAGCACACACAATCAACGCAGAAAGCGCTCCAAGTGCAACGCTTGCAGCGACTATCTTAGCATACTAAAATAAAAGCTATTATGTTATGTTTTAATAACATAATAGCTTGTTTTTTATGAAACTTTTTATTAAAGTTTTTTACAGATGTATAGCATATGATTGCTGTATCCTTGCAAATCTTCCCTTTCACAAGTTGACAAGTGATATCTAATCCAAACTTTAAATTCTTCGTCTGTTAAAGCATTTATTTTATCACTTAGATGCTCTGCAATTCCATCTACTGCAATATTTTTTAGATATTTTACATTAAACGTTTTCATCAATTTCTTAAACTCTTTAATGTAGAATGCCGCAAATATTTCTTCCTCTGTGTTTATTATTTTGAAATTATTATCAAAAGCGGTTCCCTGCCCATCAATCAAGTGAGGTCCAAGGGCCCATGAAGCCACGATAGAGTCGCTAGTCAAATATGCAATCATAATAATGCCGTTTGGCTTAGTTACTCGGATTGCTTCACTAATCGCTTGCTTTTGATCTTTTTCAGTATACAAGTGATATAGAGGTCCTAAAACAAGCGTTACATCAAATGTATTATCTTTGAATCTTGAAAGATCCAAGGCGTCGCCCTGCTCAGCTTTAATTTTCATTCCTTTTTTAACGTGAGATTTGAGTATTGAAAGGTTATGTTTAACATACTCAATAGCGTTTACATCATATCCTTTTTCAGCGTAGTATAAAGAATATCTGCCCGTTCCAGCACCTACTTCAAGAATCCTATCCCCTGGCTTTAAATATTTGTCTATGTATGTAGTAGTTGTTATAAACTCTATTTGATGTCTTTTATCCTTTATAAGTCTACTATCCTCATCGCAGTGTTCTGTGTAAAATTCGTTTAACACTTTTTTTCTTTTATCCATATCTTCCCCTCAATTAACTTTTTGTATCAATCCAGTATCTTTCTAAGTTTATATCTCCATTTGCTCTAGTATCTTCATATTTGCCGCCATTTGCAAGAATACATTTTCTTGAAGCAATGTTCGTGTCTTTGCAAGTTATCAGAACCTTTTCAATTCCTAGCTTTTTACATTTTTCTAACCCCAAAGCAAGCATTTTCTTCCCATAGCCTTTGTTTCTCTCTCCTACTGCGATACTATCACCAATATGGCCGCCATGGTTTAGTAGAAACTCAGTTAATTCATGTCTAATTTGTATCATACCGACAAGTTTATTATCGTTTTTTCTCACGCAAATATACTGCGTTGCAGGTACAAATCCACTTGGCAGATTTTTATCTTTTCTCCAGTCATTACACTCTTTCAGCCAAGTGTCAAAATCGCTGTTTCTAAGCGTCCCGCATCCGTCCATGCTGGAGCCAGCATCTAACATATCTTGCTTATACTTTTCAATCTGTTCCCTGTACTTAGCCGATGGCAGTATAAGTTTTAGTTCTTCCATATTCTTCCTCTTAAAGTCAATTAAACAATTTTTAAAATTGCATAAGTTTGGAGCAGGTAGCGGGAATCGGACCCGTGATTAATGCTTGGGAAGCACTCGTTTTACCACTAAACTATACCTGCATGGAGCTGATGGCGGGACTCGGACCCGCGACCTGTTGATTACGAATCAACTGCTCTACCAACTGAGCCACATCAGCGTAAATAGCTAGTGAGTCCTAAAGACTTTTCTAGCTTGTTCACTTACAAATGAGAAATTTTATAACAGTCTTTTCCACTGTCTTACATCCGAGGGACATCTCTTGCATGTTAGCTTATTAACTTAAACGACAACTTTTGATTGTCTTCGTCTTTGTCTATTACCTCTACTTGGACTTTGTCGCCAACTCTAACTATTTCGTAAATATTCTTTTGCTTGTTTTCAGTCGCATTTGAAATATGAAGTAATCCGGTTGCACCATTTTCAAGCTTAATGATCGCACCAAAAGCAAGAAGTTTGATTACTTCTCCCGAGTAAGTTTCGCCTACCACAATTTCTTTGATTGCTTTTTCTCTTGGGCTTTCTTGCAACTGCTTTAATCCTAAAGCGACTTTCTTGTTTTCCCTATCAAGTTCAATAACTTTGAATTGAAGTGTTTCCCCTTCTTTCACAACCTTGTCTGGAGAATCGATTTTCTCATATGAAAGGTTAGATATATGACAGAAACAATCAACGCCGTCTACATCTACAAAAATACCATATGGGAGAATTTTCTTAACCTTTCCAGTTACAACTTTGTTTATGAAAATCGAGTTCCAGAATAGATTTTCGCACTGTTCTCTCACCTGTTCTTGAAGAAGCTTTATGCTCGCAATAATCTTCTTGTTTTCTTTGTCATACTCAGTTACTACAGCTTCAAACTGCTTTCCAATAAGATCCTTTGTGTTATGAATATAATGCGATGAAATTTCAGCCATTGGCACAAATATTTCATACTCTCCCATTTTTGAATGAAGGCCATGCTCACCGCTTGTTGCAACGAAAGAGAATCTGCTCCCTAATTTTAGTTTCTGAGCATTTTGTGTGCCGACAATTAATTCTTGAGCATCTCTTTTAGACGCCTCAATTAATCCTTCTTCGTTTTTTTGTTTTGTAATAACTACTTTAAATCTTTCCCCAATTTTAACATCATTAAAGCTATCAAAATCTGAAACTGGAATGAAAGCGTCATTTTTCCCGCCAATATTGAATATCAATCCGTCTGGTCTTTTTGTTACAACTACTCCGTCAAAGATTTGTCCTTTTTTATAACTCGTAAAAGTCTTGTCAATTTCTTCTAAATTAAATTTATCCATCAGTTTTTCCTCATATTCTCTTTCATAATACCAAATTAAAAGAGATTTGTCAAAAGGAATTACCTCAATTCTTCCATTTTTTCAGCAATGACCTTTGTCGCTTCTTGCAATAGCTCTTCGTTTAGCTTTTTCCCATAAAAATCTTCAAGTTCAAAAGGTTTTCCAATTTTAATTACAGTTTTTCTAAAAGTTTTAGGACGTCTAGAAATCCATACTGGAACAATAGGTGCTTTTGATTTAATAGCAATCATCGCTGTTCCAGTTTTAAGTTCTCCCATGACTGAGATATCTTCGTTTTTATTTCTTGTCCCTTCTGGGAATATTATTAGCTTTTTACCTTTACTGAGAAGCTTCAATGATTTTTTAATAGCTACAATATCTGAGCCTTCTCTGTCCACAGGGATAGCTCCATAACTTTTCAATATCCCACACATAAATTTATTTTTAAAAAGTTCTTTTTTCGCAAGGGTGTATTTCTTCTCATGCAAATGTGCAAGCAGCAAAACAATATCCATATTTGATGTATGGTTCACGGTCAAAATTGCCTTCCCTTTTGGAAGATTTTTTCTTCCAACAATCTTTGTTGGATAACAGATTGACAAAGGGAGCCAAGCTAAAAATCTTGAGATATAAAAGAACATAACTCCTCCTTAAAAATTACTTGAGCAGCTTACTGCCGTCGCAAAAGCTAGTTGCAAATTAAATCCACCTGTAAGTGCATCTATATCCAACACTTCCCCGATAAAATACAGATTTTTCACCAATTTACTTTCCATATTTTTCGGATTAATTTCTTTTGTGTTAACACCACCACTTGTGACAATTGCGCAGTCTAATGGATATAGGCTTTTAAAGCTTAACTTAAATCTTTTGAGATTCTCAATAATTCTAACTCTCTCTTCTATCTTAATACTATTTACTTTTCTATCAGAAGAAATAGAACATACTTTTAGAAAAACATCTACAAGTCCGCTTGGAATCAAATGAGCAATTACATTCGAAATGTTTTTATTTTTGTTTTCTTCAAATTCCCTTAAAAGTCTATTATCAAGTGTTTTTTCATCAAGCGCAGGCTTGAAATCTAAAAGAAGTGAAATATCTTTTGCCCTATTAATTAGGCTTGAAATTGTAAGCACGATCGGACCAGTTATCCCTCTGTCTGTGAACATCATCTCCCCAAATTCTTCAGCACTTTTCCCGTCATATTTCGCTGAGAGTTTAACATTTTTCAAAGATATCCCCTGTAATTCCTTAATAAACTTATCGCTTAGTTCAATTGGACAAAGTGCAGGTCTTGGTTCAATAATAGTGTGTCCCAACATCCTTGCAAGTTTATATCCATCCCCTGTGCTACCTGTTGCACTGTAAGACTTGCCACCTGTTGCAATAATAACTGCATCAAAAGTGTATTTTCCCTTGTCAGTTATAACTAGAAATTCATCTTTTTTGTCAATTGCAACCACCTTTTCGTTATAGACAAAATGAACACCTTGGCAATGTTTTAAAAGTGCCTTAGTTACATCACTCGCCTTATCACTTTCTGGAAACGCACGATTACCTCTCTCAATTTTACTCTTCATCCCCAAATCTTCAAAGAAAGAAATAGTATCAAAAGAATTCCACTTTGAAAGTGAACTGTACAAAAATTTCTCTCCATTTACAATGTTGCTATTAAAGTCATCCCCAATGCATGCATTTGTGAAATTACATCTTCCCTTTCCAGTGATGTAAATTTTCTTTCCCGCCTTCTCATTTCCGTCAAACACGCTGATGTCATGTCCTTTTTTAGCAATAAAGCCGGCACACATCAATCCTGATGCGCCGGCACCTACTATACATACTTTCACATTCCCTCCAAAAGAAGACTGATTTCAATAGGCTTAAGCTCTTTCAGCTCACCTCTCTTCAATCCTCCCAGAGTAACCTGACCAATTCTAACTCTCTTCAAGAGCTTAATTGTCTTTCCAATTGCCTCAAACATCCTTCTAATCTGTCTGTTTTGTCCTTCATCGATGACAATGGAAAGCTTTGTAAAGCCTTTCTCATAGCTAAGCCATTTAACTTTTGCCGCAGGCATTCTCTCTCCGTCAACTACAACACCTTTTCTCATAACAGCCATTTCGCTTTCAAGAACTTCTCCCTCAATTGTTGCTCTATATTCCTTTTCAATATGGAAAGAAGGATGAGCGATTTTATTCGCGAACTCGCCATCATTTGTCAAAATTAATAATCCTTCTGTGTCGTAATCTAATCTTCCTATTGAAAACAACCTTTCAGGAACGTCAATTATGTCATAGATAGTCTTTCTTCCCTTCTCATCGCTTGCTGTACAAACATAACCCTTTGGCTTGTTGAATTTATAGTATACAAACGCACTTGGAAGAACAACTTGTTCTCCGTTGTAAACAACTTTATCTTTTTTAGGATTAACTTCAACTCCCATTTCTGTAACAACACTGCCATTTACAGAAACCTTTCCCTCTTTAATTAATTCATCGCTCTTTCTTCTTGAGGCTATTCCCGCTGTACTTAAAAATTTATTTAATCTCATTAAAAAATCACCATTGAGAGATTACATCACCTATCTTTTGTAATACTCCTTTCTCCTTTACATCTTCCATTGTAAAGATTTTTTCGGAAAATAGCAAGTCTTTATCAATAAAAATTCTAATTTCCCCTATTTCATCTCCCTTTTTTATTGGAGCTTTAACCTTGTCTGTCAAATTTAGCTCAACAGATATTTTTTCTTTTTCTCCCTCTTTTAAAGGATAGTAGCAGCTTTTTAATCTTGAAATTAAAACGCTATCCTTGCTTCCATTCTCAACTGATATAGATTCTGGATAGACAATATTTGATGCAAGGTCAATTAAATCATATTCTTTAAAGGCTTTTTCAAGCAGTTCAGCGCTATCTTCAAACATCGGACGGCAGTCTAAAACTACGCAAACAACCTGTATTCCATCTCTTTCAACGGCACTGACTAAACATCTTCCAGCATCACCAGTGTACCCAGTTTTAACACCTATTGCTCCGTCCAAAGCATTTAAAAGCTTGTTTTTATTTCTGAAATATCTAATTTTTCCGTCTGTGTTAGTTATTTGAATGTCCTTTGTTGAAACAATTTCTTTAAAAGTCTCATTTTTTAGTGCATAGCTTGAAATAATGGCAAGGTCATAAGCCGAAGTGTAATGCCCATCAGCGTCCAATCCATGAGTGTTTTCAAAATGGGTGTTAAAAGCTCCAATTTGATGTGCCTTCCAATTCATCATGTCAATAAAATGCTCAATCCCGTTGCCGACATACTCTCCAATTGCATAGCTTGCATCATTCCCTGAGACTAACATAAGTCCATAGAGCAAATCTCTAAGCGTTAACTCCTCCCCGTCTCTAAGATATATGGAAGTCCCCGAAATGCCAACAGCTTTTCTTGAAATTTCAAAAGGTATGTCGAGATCCACTCCGCTTTCAATAGCGGTTATTGCAGTCATAATTTTTGTCGTACTTGCCATTGCTCTTTTTTCATTTTCATTCTTGGAATAAAGAATTCTGTTAGATGAAGACTCAATCACGCACATAGCCCTTGCGCTCGTGAAAGCATCTGCGCTTGAATCTATACTTTGAAAAGGGACACAAAGAGCCGCAAAGATTAAAATTAGCGATAAGAAAAATAGCCTACTCCTTTTCATCCTGCTTGTCCTTCTTTTTCATTTTACTCATAACAGTGTTTATAATGTTAAGAACAGTTTGATACATACTTTTATCCTCAACATTTATAAAACTTACTTCTCTTCCCTTGTCTACAAGGAAGCCAACTGGCGTTATACTTGTTCCGCCGCTACTACCTCCTGCCATAGGGAAATTGTTATGATATTTCTTTGATGACAGATCCGCATATTCTCCACCACCAACAACATATCCAACTGTTACACGAGAAATTGGAATAATCGTTGTGCCGTCGACCGTTTCAATTCTTTCTCCAATAATCGTACTTGAGTCAACAAGTCCCTTTATCTTATCCATGCTGTTTTGAATGAGCTGACTTATTGTATCTCCATCTCCGCAAATCCTCATAATACCTCCATATATAGTAGCAATTATGACATACTACCTACTTTTTATTGATTTTAATATATATCATTAGAATAACCGAATAGATCAAAGAATATACAAGATCAAACAAAGTTATCCTCGCTTTTACCATTAATGCACCTTCAAAAACAGTGGAATTGTATGCCACATTATCACACACAAGCATCGACGTCGTAGGCTTTTCGCTCTTGATTCTAGTAAGCAAAATAAGCAAAAAAATATTTATCCATCCAGCTATAAGTGAAGACTGAAAAGCGCCCCCCACACCAAAGTTATAATTTATTTGCATTAGTTGGATTCTCATTTTATCCTTAACCTGAAGGAACAGTTGTTTTAAGTAGACCGATTCCTTTTGTTCATCAGAATTGTTTTTCGGAATTTCCTTTTTGTCCTCGTAAATCTTCACACCATGTATATCAGTTTTCAAGGCCAACCCTTTCATTTTAATTCCGCAAATGTAGACCACAACAACTGCACTGAGTTTAAAGATATTTCCAGAGGTTTTAAACATCAGTGGGATTGGAAAAAGAAATAACAGTATCAAAAATACCGGAATTAATAAGTAATAATTCATCATGTAAATATTTTTGACCAAATTCATGTTTTTATTGTTTTTTTATTTTTCTTACAAAATTATTTTTAAAATTCTGATTAAAGTTGTATACTAATTTTATATTTACAAGGGAGGAAGAATGGAAAAAGGTTTTGATAATCAAAAATATTTACAATTACAGAAGGAAAACATCTTAAAAAGGATCGATTCCTTCGGAAATAAGCTTTATTTAGAAATGGGCGGAAAACTATTCGACGATCTTCACGCCGCCCGTGTTTTGCCCGGTTTTGAACCTGACGTTAAGATTAAATTGCTATGCAGCATGAAAGAAAAAGCAGAAATAGTTATCTGCATAAGTGCGAATGACATTGAAAAAAATAGAATCCGCGCTGATTTAGGTTTAAGTTATGACAACGAAGTTCTTAGATTAATTGACAGTTTCCGTGATTTAGGCTTATATGTTTCATCTATAGTTATAACGCTATATAAAGGTCAATCAAGTGCACAAAAATTTGCAACAAAGCTTGAAAGAAGAGGTGAAAGAGTATATTTCCACCAATATACAAAAGGATACCCTAACGACATCGATACAATCGTGTCAGATGAAGGATATGGTGCTAATCCATATATAGAAACAACTCGCCCTCTTGTCGTTGTTACAGCACCGGGGCCATCAAGCGGAAAACTTGCCACTTGCCTAAGCCAGCTTTATCACGAATATAAAAGAGGCGTAAATGCTGGTTATGCTAAGTTTGAAACCTTCCCTGTTTGGAATCTCCCATTAAAACATCCAGTCAACGTTGCTTATGAAGCCGCAACTGCAGATATTAAAGATATAAACATGATTGACTCATATCATTTTAACAAATATGGAAAACTTACAGTAAACTATAATCGTGACTTAGAAGTCTTCCCTGTTCTAAAAAATATCCTCAGAAAAATTACTGGTAAGGATATCTACTATTCTCCAACGGATATGGGCGTAAATATGGTCGGATTCGGAATTGTAAACGACGAAGTTTGCCAAAGAGCCAGCAAGGAAGAAGTCGTTAGAAGATATTATAGATATTATTGCGACTATAAGAAAGGAAATACTTCCTTCGATACAGTTGATAGAGTTCAAATGTTAATGAATGAGCTTGAAATAAGCAAAGATTTCCTCCCTATTATCCCATTTACAAAGAGGATTAGCAAAGAGTCAGGATGCCCTACAATAGGCCTAGAATTGCCAAATAAAGAGCTAATCGCAGGAAAAACAAAGAGTTTGCTTTCCGCTGCCGGTGCTGTTGTATTAAATGCATTAAAAACGCTTGCAAATATTGATGACGGGATCACACTTATTAGCAATGAGATATTAAAGCCTATCTTAAACTTAAAGATAAATGTTTTAAAATCAAAATCAAGTGTTTTATCTTTAGATGACGTTCTCACCGCCCTTGCAATTTGTGCAACAAAAAGCGAAGTAGCAAGAAAATGTCTTTCAAGAATCGACGACTTAAAGGGATGCAACGCTCACAGCACGTATATCCTCTCTGCTTCAGATGAAAACACACTTAAAAAGCTCGGAATCAATATAACAAGCGAGCCTCACTTCGAAAACAATAATTTGTTTATATAAAACTGTATTAGATTTATAAAAAAACTAGGTGTTTCCTAGTTTTTTTTCGTTATGTGAATAATCCAAAATCTTCTACTTATTTATTATTTCCAGCTTCTTTAGATTCTACTGTTCCAAGCTCTTCAAAAGATGGTTGATAGTACTTCTTCCCATCGATATCAAAAGGATCCATGTTAGAATTTATTACATCTTCTTTATCCTTAATTTCGTTTAAGAAATAATCTCCTAATGCATAGTAAACGTCATTGCAGTCATATTCAGGAAGGAAACTTCTCAACTTCCCTACAAATTGATATACAGAGTCATCTTTCGGAAAATCTCTTTCCATTTTGTTGTAATGATCGATAACAACAATTGAATCAATGCTAACGATTGTTGGAATTTCGTCGTCATCTCTTGTGATAATCTTCTTAACATTCTGATTTACTACTTGATATCCCTTGCTTTGCAAAACACCTCTTGCAACTGCATATAATTCTTCTTGAATCTCTTCGTCTTCATCTTTCAAATAGTCATTTACTCTATTGATAATGCTTGTTGATTCAAACTCTCTATTAATCAAACCACTCAAAAAATTAGATTCATCTTCAAACTCTTGGCTAAGTGAGTTTTTCATGATTTGAAATTCTTCAACTTTCATTTTACCAATTCTCTTGATGTCAGCAGAACGATCTTTAAGCATTCCATTTTCTTCTCTGAGTTTTTTGATTTTATCTCTGTTTTCCTTCATCCAAGCAGACAAACGTTTTCTTTCTTCTTTAAAAGGCTTGTAAACCATTCCCTTTTCTCTATTATTAAGAGGTTTATCTATAATTGCCTCTTGTCTTGTTCTTGATGACTCAATTTCATTTTTAATAATAGGCAATTCTTCAATGTATTCTCTAAAACTTTTCATTTTTTCTCCTTGAAATTAACTTTGATATTTTATCACTACATTAAGCAAAAGTCAATACTAAATTTTTACATTATCTGAAGTTTTGTCTGAACATATAGTAAAATATTCAAATAAAACCGCTACTTAATAGATTTATGAATCTTTAGATTATCCTGACCGAAAACTAGCTTCAAATTCTTAATCTACTAAATCTTTTGTAATATAAAAATTACAATTTCTTAATAATATCGTTTAACTGTGACAAAGCACCCGCGATTTTTTCAGTATTTTCAGCTGTTTTTGCCAAGTTTGCTCTCTCAATCTCCTTAGCTCTCTTTTCAGCTGCTTCTTTTTCTTTATTTGTTTGGAAAAATTTTTTGCCACACAATGTATCTGTAAATTCATTAGCGGAATCCATAAGTTTCTGCCCATTATCACTCTTCTTAAATGAGTCAAAGCCAAACAAACTCAGTAATGTACTCCCCAACGATTTTAAAGTAGCTTTTATTTTTCCTGCCATAATTCTCCTCCATACACTTTATTGTAACACATGCGCATATGTTTTGTCAATATGGTTTTGGATATACAACAGCTAATTTAAACAAAAATCCATTAGAATCTCCCTAATGGATATATGCTCTATAATTAATTTGTGATTTTAAAAACAGACTTTATTTTATTCATTATTTTCAGTGTTTATAGCCTCATGTCTCTTCTTATCAAAAATAGCCCTTCCCTTATAAACCAAAATTGGGACAAGAGTCTTCCCTTGCAACTCATTAAAAACTTTCTCACTTATTGGCTCTTGACTTTCACATAACTTTCCGTCGTCATCAGTGTATTCAAATTTCAAATTATAGATTGTATAATGAGAAACAGTGGTGTTGATTCTTTCAGTCACTTCAGTTTCAGTTAAATCAAGAATTTTGCCACTCTCTGGATGTCCCTTCTTAAGTACTTCATGAGATTTTTTCCCATCAACAATCATCTTAGCTCCGTCAACAATAAATCCAACACCAGCAATCATTATAATTCCCGCAATAACGCATAAAAACACACTTCCTCCAATATTTTCCGGATCCCATGATTTAAGTGTTGTTGTTAAAACAATGACCGCAATTATTATTGCCACAGCAGCAATAACAATTCTAATAATTCCGCCTTTTACCGTGCCACGTC
>CALCWV010000012.1 GCA_937907645.1 uncultured Clostridia bacterium | reverse complement strand
CAGACAATTTATCCCTATTGGAAGGATTATCAGTTTTTGTCCGTTCCAAATCTATATTAAATTTGGTTGCAATAAAAAATAATGGAGCTATACCATTTGTATTACTCAGCATCTCTGCTCGTTCTTTTGGTGTAGAACCAATATTAGACTCTATCCAGCTATTGATTGTTTCCCCAATAGTAGCCTCCGCCTTTTGATCATTATGATGACAGAAAAGCACACTGCTAATTTTCAAAGAACGTGAATACTTGTTAAACAAATAAGCAACCTTTCCACGACGCAAAATCTTTGGCAGCACAGTGTGAATGTCTGTCTCCTTGAATTTCTCTCGCGAGCGGGCACCAGGAAAGTCCAACAAATCTATTTTCTTCAAAAATTCTCTATCTTGAGCCAACGAGGAAGGCAATTCAAATGTCAGCTCCGCTATCAATGCAGATAGATTTCCTTTATTGAAATCATGGGCAATAACATTACCCTGCTCATCATACACATCTGTGTATATTACATCTGTACCAGTATCCACTTGAATTCCACAAACAGTATCAAGCCAATCAATTTTAAGCAAAGTTCCTTTTTCCCTTAATACAGCTTCAAAAGGTACATATACCACTGTTTGAAAATCAAGTTTTTTATACTCATTGATAAGCACACTAAACAAATGGCTTATTTCTACGTTTTTATTCCAAAGCAGACTGAACACATCCACCCATTTGTCATAGGGTATATATTGAATAACAGGTGCTATGACTTTACAGAAGTTCGACTGATTTACGCCAGTTGCAGCATTGCCAATAATTTCATGAATATAATCATAGATATCCTTTATATCGTCCTCGTCCATCTTGTTATGCTGAACTACATGAGAATTCCATAAGGAGTTCATCTGTTCCAACTCCCTATTAATCTCATCGTATCTGAGAACGCTGTCCGGATTAATCTTTATATCATTATAGTAAGAATCCGTCAATAACAGAATTATATCAACAACAGAAAGATTACTTATTTTTACAAAATCTTTCATGCGATTTTCATCCTTCTGTAAAGTAAATCGAGTTATGACACCTGTTGACTCTATCTTGGCTTTGTTGCCGCCACTGGGATTAATGTCATCAATAAAGCTATATGATTTTCCGCCATTCGTAATAACAAACGGAGCATCTGGCGAAGACAACAGACTACTCATCAAGTAGGACTTACCCACTTGACTCTCACCATAAGCTGCTGCAGAACACTTTTCATCCAAAGCATTGTATATGCGTTTCAATCTCCTACGATAATCCTTGAATATATCATAAGGGAAAGTATCTTTTCCAAAGTTCTTCGCCCAATCAACAGCATTTTCTGTCAATTTGATATGACGCTTA
>CALCWV010000011.1 GCA_937907645.1 uncultured Clostridia bacterium | reverse complement strand
CTTTTTTAGTCCTTGTAAAATAGGCCCTACTGCCTTGAGACCGCCAACATATTGCATTGTCTTATAACTAATATTTCCTGCGTTTAAATCAGGATAAATAAGGATATTTGCATCTCCAGCGACTGGGCTTTGTGGAGCTTTTGTTTCAGCTACGCTTTTGACCATAGCGGCATCAAACTGAAGCTCTCCGTCAAAAGTAATTCCTTTCTTTTTGAAAAGCTCGGCAGCTTCTCTGACTTTGTCGACCATTTCGCCCTTAGCACTTCCCTTCGTTGAATATGAAAGGAATGCGACTTTTGGATTTTCAAGCCCAATTTGTCTATAAGTTTCTGTCGTCTGATCAGCTATTGTTGCGAGCTCTTTAGCTGTTGGATTTGGGATAACTCCGCAATCCCCAATCAAAAGAGTTTTTTCTTTCAAGAATTTGTTTTTTCCATACAAAAGGATGCTTGAAGAAACAAGCTCACCTTTTTTCATTGGCCCAATAATTTGCAAAGCCGGCTTAATTGTCTGAGCTGTCGTTGACTCCGCTCCAGACACCATTCCATCAGCTATTCCAGCATCAACTAGTAAAGTTGCGAAGTAATATGGGTCTAGAACCAAATCTTCAGCCTCTTCCATTGTCATCCCCTTGTCTTTTCTCTTGGAATAAAGAGTTTTTGCAAATTTCTCGCGGAGTGGTGATGTCTTAGGATTCACAATTTTGTAATCGGTCAAGCTCTTATCACGAATAACGAGAGAGCTGTCATCTCCGACCAACAAAACATCTACAATTTTTTTCTTTTTCAAATATTTAATCGCAGCAATAGTTCTATCGCTATAGCCCGCTTCAGGGAAAACGATAGTCTTTTTTAGTGCTCTTGCTTGTTTTAATAATTTCTTTTCACTAAACATTTAATTCTTTCCTTCTTAAAATTATATTGGACGCATAAAATATTCCATCTTACACGATTTATTATACTCTAATTCGTCTTACTTTAAGACTAATTTCAGTATAACAAATGTCGATTATTATGTCAAATTTTTAGGAGTATATTTTGAAAAAATTTAACATCTTTCTCTCTTTATTTATTATATATTTAATCGTTTGCATTATACTTTCTCCAAACAGGTTTATAACTGCGATGCTGGACGGAGTTTCTGTTTGGACATTTAATGTTCTTCCGTCAATCTTGCCATTTATGATTCTTACAAGTGCCCTTATTCAGCTAGGTTTTATGGAAAAAGTCTCCAAACCATTTGCAAAGCCGTTTAGTAAAATTTATAGGACAAGCCCTCACTCGGGATATGTGTTTTTGCTGAGCATTCTCTCGGGCTATCCGATTGGATCAAAAATGATCGCAGAGCTCTATAAAAATGGCAAAATATCCCAAAATGATGCATACAAAATGAGTAGCTTTTGCTCGAATAGTGGGCCTATGTTCATCATTGGCAGTGTTGGAGTTAGCATGTTAATAAGTAAAACAGCGGGATATATTCTCTTTCTTGCGCACATCATTTCTGCTCTAATTAATGGCCTGTTTTACAGGAATTTAAAATACTCAGAAAGTTATTTAGCCCGAAATGATAAGTACGAGCAGACTGCTAGTTTTAACGACATAATTTCTTCCTCCATTCAAGGAATTTTAAATATAGCCGTCATAATTGCACTGTTCTTTGTTGTGACAGAAGGTTTTGCTCCGATATTAAACTTATTGCCAAATGGATCCAGCAGCATTTTTAAAGGAATCCTTGAAATGACTCAAGGCTGTCTCGCTGTTTCAAAAGCTTATAACCTTCGCTGGAGCATTCCAATTTGCTCCTTCCTAATCTCTTTTGGAGGAATTTCAACTTTGATACAATCCATTGTTTTATTAAAAAAAGTGAACATGCCTCTATGGCTGTTCACCCTTCAAAAGTTTACTCAAGGAGTCATTGCTTTTCTTGTAGCACTTATATTTACTGCAATTATATTCTAGTTCGCATAAAGCTGAGCTTTAACAAGATCTGCCATTTCCTTAACTAAGAATCTAATATCTCTAATAGACTTTGAAACATACTTTAATCCCATAACTAGACTGTAAAGTTGTTCGAAGTCTTTTTTGTCGCACGCAATAACAATTGAGTTAACAATGTATTGTGAATCTAAAACTTCATCGTTTTGTTTTCTCTCATATATAAGAAGTTCATAAATTTGGCTTGCAATATCCTTAGATAGATCAAAAATTCTATCCAAATCTTCGCTATCTTCGAAATTGAATCTAGGTTTTCCAAGGCGAGATTCTTCCTCTTCTTCCTCCATTTCCTCTTCTGGTTCAGCTTCTGCCGTTTCCATTTCCTCAATTGACTCAACAGTTGTAACATTTGATGAAACATTGAAAGCTTCCGAAATTAAATCCCTAAATGGAACAACAATTTTTTGCATAAACATGTTGTAATCTTTTCTTCCGTCCTCATCAGTAAAAAATTTCGCAACCAACTCATCAAGATTTATTACTCTTGAATTGATATCCCCAAGGATACAGAAAGCTAAAGCAATTACTTTAACCTCCTCTTTTGGGAGAATGAAAGTTCCCTTTCCTGAATTGCTAATACTAAACGCTCTGTCATATTCCTTATCTCTGTTAAACACATTTAAGCAATCGCTTACAAGATTGTAAACTTCTGGGCATCTTGCGATCTCTTCTAATAACTTTTGAATCTTTCTGTCTATAAAAAGGACTTTTGTTGTCATAACCTCATTGCAGACAGCGATTACACTCTTAACACCTTCCTTATTTTCTGGCATTTTTCCACCTCTCATGACAATTTTAACACATATCTTAAAAAAATACAAATAAACATAAAAAATAAATTGTATTTTTTTGAAAAAAATGCTATATTATTGGAGAGGTTGAAATGGACTTAGATAATATGATCTCCGATGAAATTAATAGCGAAGAAAAGATTAGAAATAAACTGATCTTGTTATTTTTCATGGAAAAAATGGAAATTCCTCTCACAAAGAACTCAATTTTGGACATCTGTTCCCTTGAAAACGATTGGATAAGCTATATGGAATGTGTTTCAATCATCATTTCTCTGACAGAAACTAATTTTATTTATAAAACTGAAAACATTGAAAATGACGAGCTCTATTCAATCACATATGAAGGAAGAAATTGTTTAAGCCAGCTTTACACTCGTATTCCATATGTTTTGCGTGAAAAAATTACTGACTATGTAAAGAAGAACAAGCTCTTTGTCAAGACATCTCAGGAATATACAACAACATACAAGAAGAATGACGACGGCTCATACACTGTCACACTTCGCATTTACGAACCTATGATAAGCTCACCTATGTTTGAAATGAAAGTAAAAGCACCTTCAAGACAGAGCGCTATTGAAACAGAACAAAAATGGAAAAAACAAGCTCCTTCAATTTATGAATACATTTATGAAAATCTTGTGAATAACGAATAAAAATCCTGAATTATCAGGATTTTTTCTTTGCATATAAAACATAATTAATAAAAGCATATTTTAATAAACAATTAAATCTCTCTTTACATTAAAAAAACGGGGATTCCCGTTTTTTTAAGAATAATTTAATCAAGTCAATTTAAAATTTTTTTTAAATATTATTTTATTTCCTTGTATTTTTCAATCTCACTTCTTGCGATTTCGTCACATCTGTTATTTAGTTCGT
>CALCWV010000010.1 GCA_937907645.1 uncultured Clostridia bacterium | reverse complement strand
TTTATTTTCTTGACTTATGTTGTTATTTATATTAAAATAAATAAAGTAAAATTTACTTAAAGTAGCGAGGTAACAATGAATAAAAATTTACAAGTAAAAAGTAAGAAAGGAATGGTTAAAGGAACTGCCTTAGCTTTTGCTGCTGTTATGTCTGTAGCATGCTTCCCAGCTTTCTCTGTTAACTATGAAACTTCTTATGCAGAGGCATCAGTCGACAATACAATTTATCTCTTGAATGCTGGTGATGGAACTGCTAATGTTGGTGGTACATACACAATTAGAACAGCAACATTCGGAAATAACCCAAATAGCGGAACAGCAGTTACTGACGTAAAAGTAACATATCTTTCAACAGGAGAAACAGTTCCTGTAGAAGATGGAGCTTTTGAAGTAACAAACGTTGGAACATACAACATTTGCTATACTTATGTTAACGCTGGAAAAACATATACTTTGGACTATGAAGTTACAGCAACAAGATCAAACGCAACAGTATCATTCGATTCAAATCTAGATGCTGTTTTGCCTAATGTTTACGATCTTAACTATGCTGGGGCAAAGAGCGGAGATAACTACAAATCTGTTAATCTTCCACTTCCAACAGTTTATGATGAAAGCGAAGAGAAAGTTGAAAACGTTGCTTTCTACACAAAGGCTGAATCAGAAAGAACAGCTAATGACTATGTTGTTGTTAGCGTAAGAAGCCCTAAGGGAAATGATATTGGATTAACACATGAGAACAATAACATCTCAATCCCTGGATCAGTATTTGGTGCAAGCGATGTTGAAATTGGTGAATACACAATCACTTATGCTTACTATGCAAAACAAGTTGGTGCTTCAAAAGACCAATGCATTAAGAGTGTAGAAAAGACCTTCACAGTTAAGAAAGGATACTATGTTGACTACGAACTTAAGGCAAACGTTGGATCACTTCCTACATTTGTAACAGGTGTTGAGGCAGAGATCCCAAGTGCAACAGCAACAGCTTCATTCAAAAACTCTGTTGGAGCATCAACAACTGAACAAGTTAACGTTAAATACACAGCAAAGATTTTATACAAGAACGGATCAGACTATGAAGAAGTTCCAAACGCTGTAGTAGATGGAAAATTCACACCAGCTAAAGATGGCGAATACAGAATTGTTTACACTGTAGAAGATTTCTATGGAAACAAGAAGGAAAGCCAAGCCCATATATTCAAAGTTGAAGACACAAAAGCTCCAGAAGTATTTATGTACGATGCAAGTGATGTTTCGAACTATACAGATGGAGACCTTTCAAAGGGAATTAAAGAATATATAGATGCATCATCAAAATTAAAGACAAAGACAGGAAAAGATAACGTTGTAATTTATGCTATTGGTGCTAAAGATAACGCTTCTACTCTTGACAAGATTTCACTCAACAGAAAGATCAGAAATTCAAATTCTGCAACAATCGATGTAAGCGAATACAATGCATATAACTTGATTTTCAATTACAAATATTCAAACTTAGACGCAACAGATCTTCTTGGAAGAGCTATTGCAGGAAAGAGTGAAACAGAAGCTGATACATGGCTTAAGAATAACAAATTCTTGAAAGTTATCAACACATTAGATGCAGTTAAGACAGCTTTAAACGACACAACAATCACATCAGAACAAATTGAATCAAAGAAAGATGAATTGGTAGCTGCCGGATATGCATACGTAAGTGCAACACATGAAATCACAACTGGAACATATACAATCAGATATAGTGCAGTTGACGAATCAGAGAATGAGACAATTTCAGATTCTTATACAATGACAATTGAGAGCGCAAACGTTGTAAGCGGAGGAACTCCAAAAGTTACAACAACAACTAAGTTTGCTGACTCATACACAAGCAAAGAAGTTATCGAATTTGCTGAACCTGTTGCAACAGATGAAATCGACTCAAGAATGGATGTTGTTACAACATACAGATACTTGGGTAGCGACAAGACAACAACAGTTGGTGATGTCGTAACATTGAAAGACGAATTTAAGATTGATCTTTCAAAAGCACCAGAAGGTGCAACATATGTTGAAATCAAAGCAGAAGCTACAAACGACTTTGGTGAAACAGGACGTTTTGTAAAAGTAGTTGCAATCGCTGACATCAACGATACAGTAGTTCCTACAGTTGTATCAAAAGTTGAGCCAGAACTTGGCACAACATTCAAACAAAACGAAGAAATCGATCTTCCTATCACAGTTTATGAAGATGACTATGTAGCAGTTATGACTACAAAAGTTAAAGTATTCTTGCTTGACGCTGACGGAAAGAGAAAAGAAGAAATTAGCACATTACCAGGAAGCTCAGACTACTCAACATGGGGTGGAGTAAATAGATTCACTTACAATGCAGGAAAAGTTGTTCCTCCATTCGCTGGAAGATACGAAGTTATGGTTCAAGCTCAAGACCCAGCTAACAATATCGTTTCAACATACTATTACTTCACAGCAACAAGCACAGAAAAAGATTATCTTAAACTTAACGTTCCATCATCAATTAATGGAGACGGAAAAGCTACAGTAGGTGACAAGGTTACTCTTGAAATTCCATCAGTAACATCAAGACTTACAGAAGGAAAGAAAATCTATGGTGTTGACGAAGACGGAGTTGCAAAATTCTACTCAGTTTCAGTTAACGGACCTACTACACCTAAGAAGGATACAGCAACAACATATACTTTTGAAGTTGCAGGAAAATATACTTTCAAATATACTGCAAAGATTGCTGTTTATGATGCAAACAAATTGAGCGCAGATGAAAGTGGTGTTTACTATGAAGCTAGCGGAATTAAATATCGCCCAGATAACAACTCTTTTGAAGAAGCTTCAATTTCAGATGATATCAAAGCTGCATTGAGAGAAGCAAAAGTTCAAGACCTTACAAGTGATGAATATGTACTTGAAGTTTCTGAAAACTCATCAGCTAAGACATTTGAAATCAACTATGGTTCAGGTGAAAACTACAGCAGTAGCTATAAACTTGATGAAGAAATCGTAATTTACTCAGCTGGAGCAACAGGTGAAATCGATACAGAAAAATCAATCGTTTCAATCGTAGATCCTGATAACTCAACAAAGGAATACAAATTATCTGAGTTCACAGAAACAATTAAATACAAATTTACTAAGAACGGTGTTTACACAATCACTTATAAAGTTGTAGATAAGAATGGACTTGAATACTCAGCTAAAGATGGAGTAAAGAGTTTCACAATCAAAGTTGGTGATGCTGAAAAACCAGAAGTTGCATTCAAAGAAGATTTCTTGAAAGATGAATATAACTTAAATGAAGAACTTACACTTGATATTTCAAAGATTGTTCTTTCAGACAATGGATATGGTGCTGGAACAGAAGCTGCTGACACAGAAATGAGAAATAATCTTCTTGCAAAGATGAAAGTAGTTTTAACAAGAGTTGACGACAACGGAAACACTATTGAAATCGAAAACCTTTTGAAAGATGAAACAAATGCTTACAAGTATAAACTTGACAATGCTGGAACATACACATTGAAAGTTACAACAACAGACGCTGTTGGAAATGAATCAACAACTGTAACTAAGACATTTGAAGTTTCTACAGAAGGAAAGAAAGCAGGAGTATCAACAAAGACTGTTGGAATTATCTTAATCGTTCTTGCTTGCTTAGTTCTTGCAGGTGTTATCGCTTACTTCGTGATTTCTAGAATTAGAATGAACAAGAAGGGAACAAAGCTTGTTAAGAAAAACAAGAAGGATGTAAAGAAAGACTAAAATTAAAAAAGGCATATCTCAATGATATGCTTTTTTTTGTTGAAAATAGTTTAGTTGAAATAACTAAAACCCTTGACAAAAAGGCGTAATTATGTTATATTATCGTTGTATCCGCATACGAGTGGTTCCAGAAGTTCGTAAGACACCTTTGCGTAGCGAGTTTGGATAGAGGAGGTAAAAAGAATGTTCGCAGTTATTCAATGTGGTGGAAAACAATATAAAGTTACTGCTGACGAAGTAATCAGAGTTGAAAAGCTTGATGCTAATGTTGGAGATAAGATCAATTTAGAAGTTCTTCTTGTTTCTGATGGAGACAATACTATCGTTGGAACACCTGTTGTTAAAGATGCTGTTGTAGAAGCAGAAGTTCTTGCTCATGGCAAAGAAGACAAAGTTGTTGTTTTCAAATATAAGCCAAAGAAAAACGTTAGATCAAAGCAAGGACACAGACAACCATACACAGAATTAAAAATCTTAACAATAAAGAAATAATAGTTATGACAAAGATTTATATCTATAAGAAAAATGATTTGTTCACAGGTTTTGAATTAGACGGACACACAGAAAAAGAAATTTTATGTGCAGCTATTTCAACAGCGACACAAATGACTGTTTTGGGAATTAAAGATGAGCTTAAATTAAAGCCAAAAGTTATTGTTGGCGACGGATATCTTAAAATGACCATTAGGGAAAAAGATATCGCAAACGATAAAGTTCAGCTTCTTATGAAAACATGTTATGATTCGCTTACTCAAATCATAAAAAATGAAAAAAAATATGTTAAATTGGAGGTAAAAGAGGATGTTTAATATTAATATTCAGCTTTTTGCTCACAAGAAAGGTGGCGGTAGTTCTAAGAACGGAAGAGAATCTCACAGTAAGAGATTAGGCGTTAAAGCAGCAGACGGACAAAGAGTTCTTGCAGGATCAATCATTATTAGACAACGTGGAACAAAAGTTTATCCAGGCGCTAACGTTGGACTTGGAAAAGATTACACACTTTTCGCTATAAAGGATGGAGTTGTTAAATTTGGAACTTCAAACGGCAAAAAGATCGTAAGCATTATTGAATAATTCAAAAACGCAGAATATCTGCGTTTTTTTCTTGCAAAAAAGAAACGAAGATGATAAAATTTAAGCTATGAAATATGAATTAAAAAAGAATAAAATAATAATCGAAGGAAAGGAAGATTTTAATATCTCACATATTTTAGAATGTGGGCAAATCTTTGCATATGCTGGAAATTTAGTTTATTCTAGTAGCGAAAAAGCTGTTATAAATGAAACTGAAAAGGGCTTTGAAATTGATTGCACTGATGAAAAATATTTTGAAAACTTTTTTGATTTAAAGACAGATTATTCAAAGATAAAAAAAGAGCTTTCAAAAAGTGAGCTTTTGAAAAAGCCTATCCAGTTCGGATATGGAATTAGAATTTTAAAAAATGATATATTTGAAACACTAATTTCCTTTATTGTTTCTGCTAATAATAATATTAAAAGGATTCAACTTATTTTAAGTAGAATGAGAGAAAAACTTGGAGAAAATAAAGGGGATTATTTCGCATTTCCGACATATGAAAAATTACTTTCAGTGAGTGAAGGGTTTTTTAAAGATATAGGGTGCGGCTACAGAGCAGGTTATTTGTATAAAGTGCTTAGACAAATGGATATAAAAGAGATCTATGAGTGGAAAAATCTTCCAACAGAGGTTCTTAGAAATAAACTAATTGCACTTTCAGGAATTGGACCAAAGGTTGCAGATTGTATATTGCTTTTTGGCTATGGCAAGCAGGATGTTTTTCCAGTAGATACATGGATAAATCAGATGTACAATCAGTATTATCATGAAGAAAGCAACAGAAACATCATAAGAAAAGAGCTCACAGAGGAGTTCGGAAACTTAAGTGGATATGCACAACAATATCTTTTCTACTGGCAGAGAAGTGCAGAAAACAAGGAGTGAGAAATCACTCTTTTTTTTGACAATAAATTTTTAAAACAGCGCTTATACGCCCTTTTTTCAAATTAGGTATTTACAAATGCATCCTTTTGTGCTAGAATACAGTCAGAAGGAGACAAGAAAATGGAGTTCGTTCAGTTTTGGACAGAAATGTCATGGATTGTTATCTTGCTATTTTGCTTAGCTATTGGATTCGCTATTGCAGAGGGACTTATTCCGGGCTTTGGTGTTTGCGGAATAATTTCAATCATCTGTACAGTTGGCTCTTTAGTGGCAGAGGGGATTATAACTCAATCTGTGTTCTGTGTTCTGTTTTTATTAGTTTTGATATTAATTGTTGCTATAATTTTGTTCTTTATTTTTGTGCTATCCGCGAAAAAAGGACTACTAAAAAAGACAGCGATAATTGAATCACAAAGTTCTATTCCAGAAAACTATGGAAAGGACAGCAAGAAAAAACTTTTGATCGGAAGAGTTGGGGAAGTCGTTTCAGAATGTAAACCTGTTGGGAAAGCAGAGTTTGACGGTGAAACTTATACAATTATTTCAAGAGAAAAAAACATTCAAAAAGGAACATTAGTTTTTGTTCAAGAAATCAAAGATAATTTAGTCTTTGTGAAACAGCTCAAAGGAGGAGAAAATGAATAGTTTACTTTTAGCATTATCTGGTGGCTATATCGCGCTTATAGTTATAGCATCATTGTTACTATGCTTCATGATTATCATGTTCATTCTTGTTCCAATCAAACCTTGGTTCATGGCCCTTGTATCAGGCGCCCATGTATCAATGGGAAGATTGATTGGAATGAGACTAAGAAAAGTTGATACGAAGAAAATTGTTTTGACATACATCATGGCTAGAAAAGCTGGACTTACAATTACAGTCGTTGACTTAGAAACACATTACATGGCTGGCGGAGATATCGACAAAGTTGTAAAAGCTTTAATTGCTGCACACAGTGCAAAGATTGACCTTGATATTGAACTTGCTAAAGCAATCGACCTTGCTGGTAGCGATGTTGTAGAAGCCGTTGAAACTTGCGTTACACCTAAGATTATTGAGGTTAACGATATCGCAGCTATTGCTCAAGATGGCATCGAAGTTAAAGTTGATATCAAAGTTACAGTTAAAACAGATATCAAAGAATTGGTAGGAGGAGCAAGAGAGGATACAGTTATTGCCAGAGTCGGCAAAGGAATTGTTAGTTGTATCGGTGAAGCTCAAACTTACAATGACCTACTTGAAAATCCATCAGCTATTTCTGAAAAAATCCAAAGCATGGGATTAGACGACGGAACAGCTTATGATATTATCTCAATCGACGTTGCCGATATTGATATCGGAAGAAACCTTGGAGCTAAACTTGAAACTGAAGAAGCTGAAAAGAACAAAGTTTTAGCTCAAGCTCAAGCAGAAAGAATTAGACAGATTGCTGTTGCTGAAGAACAAAAGATGAAAGCTAAGACTCAAGAGATGAAAGCAGCAGTTCTTGCAGCAGAAGCTGAGATTCCAAAGGCTATTGCTGAAGCAATTAAGAAGGGCAACTTTGGTGTTTTAGATTATTACAAACTTCAAAATCTTCAAGCTGACACAGCAATGAGAAACTCAATCGCAGGATCAGATACTAAATCAGAAGACGATGACTAATTAAAAGGGGGATAAACAGTATGCATGTTGGAATATGGTATGCTTTAGGTGCAATGGTATTCTTGTTAATATTGTTTATCCTTTTTGATAATAGAAAGAAAATCTTCAAGAAGCGTGCAAAGAAAGTTAAAGAAGAGGTTGAGGTAAAAGATTCAAAACCTGTTGAAAAAAAAGAAGAACCGAAAGTGGTAAAAAAGATTGATAATCCAAAAATGTCACTTGCAAAAAAAGTTAAGAAGGAGCCAGATCCAGTTCCTGAGGCTGAAGTTGAAGATGCAAACTTGGACGGCTTTGACGAAGAGCCAATCACTTATCAAAAGACTTCTGACATGGGATCAGCCCAACGCAGAAGGCCAGCACCTTTGCAGTTTGATCGTGCTAAAGTGCAACGTGAATTAATGGCGAGAAACAGCAAAAAGAAAAGCATAAAGGAACAAATCAAAGATTTAAGTCCAGAGATGAAAGCGATTTTATTTACTGACGCACTTGGAAAACACGATGACAAATAGTCTTTTTAAAATTGAATATGCATATGTTATAACTGAGGTATGCATGTTCAATTTTTTTAATGAAATAAAGAGTAGTGTAAAGAAATTCAAAGTGACCGAGCGATACAACATTATCAATATCTCAGGGCAGATTGTATATGTTGAGGGACACAAGGGGATTACTCTTTTGTCGAGCGACGTTATTGCATTCAGAGTTAAAGCCGGAAGAATCAATATCTATGGCAAAAATCTTTCACTTTCAGAACTTGCAGACGACACCTTAAAAGTATCGGGGATGATTGATAAAATTGAGGCGGATAAATGAAAAGTTACTGCAAGTTTGAAGTAAAAGTTTTAAGGACAGAGAAATTCGTGAACGAGCTTTCACATGATTTTTTGATTAAGGATATTGAGCAAAAAGAGGGGAATATTTTATCCTTTAAAACAGAGCCAGCTAGCGAGCGAAAATTAAAAAAATATCTTAAGAAAAAGGATATTGAAATACTTTTAGTTGATAAAAAAGGCGCATATTATGGCTTTTTGAATATAATTAAATCCTGGGGACTAATTGCGGGGATAGTTTTAGGCTTAGCTTTTTTCTTTGTACAAACTATGTTTATAAAGCAAGTTGAAGTGTGGAGCGATGGACAAGTTAGCGAGCAAGAAGTTATGAAGTTAGTTGAGTCCTATACGATAAATAAATTAAAGAGCAGCATAGATACGAAAGATCTTGAAGTTAAGATTTATGATGAGTTTGAAGACCTTAGTTTTGTGTCGGTCGCTGTCGTTGGACAAACAGTAGTTGTGAATGTAAAAAAGGAAGTTAAGCCAAGCGAAATGGAGGACGAATTCACCGCTATAAAGGCGAAAGAAGACGGACGAATAACGAGTATTGAGCATGTACAAGGAACGCTTTGCGTCAAGGTGGGAGATATTGTTCGAAAAGGGGACGACCTTGTTCTTCCTTACGTGCTAAATGCACAAGGCGAGGAGCAAAAGATTATTCCAAAAGCAAGAATTATGGCGGATGTGTGGATTACTTCTGAAGTTATGCACAATTCATATTACAAAGAAAATTTTAGGACAGGCAATAAAGTTACTAAAAATGAAGTGCTGCTGTGCGGGATAAAAATCTATGATAATAACAAAGTTAATCCTTTTGAAAATTATGATACAGTTATAAAAGACAAGCATATAGCGGAAAATAATATACTCCCATTTATTTTAAGAGAAACAACTTACTATGAAATCGAAGAGAAAATTGTTCAGCAAAGCTTTAGTGAAGTGAAAGAAAAAATTATAGAGCAATGCAAGCAAAATAACTTGCAAAAAATGGGGGATTGTGAGATAATAAAAAAAGAAAATACAATAATAAAAGAAGCGGGGAATATCACAACTGTTATTCACACTTGCGTTGTAAGTAGAGATATTGGAGGATAAATGAATCTTTATACAAATAAAGTTGGCTTAATTGCTAAACATAAGATAAAAAGAATTTATGAAATTGCACTTGAGGAGCTAGACTGCCGTGAACTTGTTGGCGTTTGTGTTTCATTTGTAGGCGAAGAAGAAATTAGGGAGCTAAATAACAAACATAGAAATGTTGACAGAGTGACAGATGTCCTCTCTTTTCCAATGCTTGAAATTAAGCCAGGCGATGATATCAAAGATTTTAGGGAAGAGCAAGAAGAAATCTTTTTGGGGGATATTGTTATTTGCACAAAGAGAGCAAAAGAGCAAGCTAAGGAATATGGCCACTCATATAACAGAGAGTTGTGTTTCCTTGCATTACATGGACTTCTTCATTTACTAGGATATGACCACATGACAGAGACGGATGAAAAGGAAATGATGGGGCTTGCTGAAAGAATTTTAGAAAGAGCGAAAGTTAGGAGAAAATAGATGTACACTTGTGGATATGTTGCAATTGTTGGAAGGGCGAACGCTGGGAAGAGCACACTCCTCAATGCTTTGATTGGAGAAAAAGTAGCTATTGTGTCAGATAAACCCCAGACGACAAGAAATAATATTTTGGGAATAAGAACGGAGAAAAACTCGCAGATAATTTTCGTTGATACTCCGGGAATCCACCATTCAAAAAATCATCTTGATAAGTTCATGATGAAAAGCGTCAGGAGTGCACTTGCGGGAGTTGATTTGATTCTCTATCTTGTTGACGGCTCAAAGCCAACTGACCAGGAAGAGAAAGACTACATAGAAAAACTGAAAAGTGAAGAATGTCCAATTATTGTTGTTCTCACGAAGAATGACAAGCCAATAAAAACCGATGTGCAGGGAGATTACTCAATTTCTAGTGTCAAGAATGAAAATTTGGATATCCTTTTGAAAGCAATTTTGGAGAAGCTTCCAAAAAGTGCGAAAAAGAACTTCATTTTTGACGAAGAATATTACACAGATAAATCAGTTAAATTTTTAGTTGCGGAATATGTGCGTGAAGCTGCTCTTAGAAAGCTAAGCGACGAAATTCCTCATGGTATTGCCGTGGATATAACTCGATTTGACGAAAGAGGAGACATAACCACAATCGAGGCGGATATTATTTGTGAGCGTGACTCCCACAAAGGGATAATAATCGGCAAGGGTGGACAAACGCTCCGAAAGATCGGCGAGGATGCAAGAAAGCAAGCGGAAGACCTACTTGGAACGAAAGTTTTGCTAAAGCTCTTCGTGAAAGTGGAAAAAGATTGGCGCGATAAACAATCCCAGCTTAACAGCTATGGATATACGGATAAAAAATAGTATGAAAAGATTTAAATGCAATTGCTAAAACAATGCAATATCTCACGATGTTTAGTATGCAATACTGATAGTGCAATATGCCATAAAATAAATCCTGGGCTCGCACGAAAGTGCGAATTTCATTTGCTTTAGCAAATATCATTGCGTTAGCAATTTCACTGAACCGTCAGGTTCAATTTCATTGCAAATAAAAAAGAAAGCCTTCTCGACTTTCTTTTTTCTTTGCTTGGCAGGGGTGGAAGGGGCGATGCGTTAAGAAAAGTTGCCAGTGGCAAGTTTTTAGCTAGAGAGCTAAGCGAACGACAAGCCGGGGAGCGACTTGTTCGCGGTCTGGCTCCGACAGGAGCGAACCCCTGGGTTCGATTGCTTCCACCCAAAAGAAAAAAAGCCCAAGAGGACTTTTGCTTGGCAGGGGTGGAAGGAATCGAACCCTCCTCTGGAGTTTTGGAGACTCTCATTCTACCGATGAACTACACCCCTAAATGCTTCTTTATTGTACAATAAAATTCGCTATATGTCAATTATTTTGTGCAATACATTTTGAATTAATTTTAAAAAGTGTTACAATTTTTAGTAAATATGGAGGAATGATGAAGGTTCAACAAGTGATCTCAGACAATTTAGAAAGCAACGTTTTTGTCGTAACTGAAAAGGGCGAAGCTCTTATCATTGACGCAGGCGCGAGATTGGAAGAGGTTGAAAAAGCTGTCATGAAAAATAGAGTAGTGGGGATTTTATTGACACACGGGCATTACGATCACTGCTTCTATGTGTTAGAATATGCTAAAAAATTTAATTGCCCCGTCATAACAGAGGTACATGGAATAAAAACAATGGGCGATCCCAAGCTAAACTATAGCGAAAGCATTTCCATTAAAGCAGATAGCCACTTTGTTAAAATTAGTAGGGATGAAGATATCAATCTTGGACATTTTGTTATCCACGCGTTCATGACTCCAGGGCATTCGCCATGCGGTGTTTCATACTTAATCGGGAATGACCTTTTTGCTGGAGATACTGTCTTTTATCGTGGAATAGGGCGAACAGACCTTGCGGGGAGCGATGAAAAAAAGATGCTTGAAAGTTTGAAAAAAATAATGGGCATTAAATTTAAAACTTTACACAGTGGTCATAGCCTTGATTCAACCTGGGAAGAGCAGCAGAGAAATCTTGGCGCATATATTAGATTTTTATCTAGAAAAAATTAGCATATATGCATATCTGCACAGTTTTTGATATTTAGTAGTTTTAAAAAAGAGCATTACAATTTTTAGCAATACTCTTTTTTTGTTTACTTTTTAGAAGAGAATCTTTTATCATCTCCCTTAAGCTCTAAAACAATCGAACTTGTCCTATCCATAACTCTAGAGAAAATTCTCTCGTCATATCTATCTCTTAATTCAGCAGGTGAGAGGTTGGATGTGATGACGGTCCTAAGATTTTTCATTCGTCTTTCGTTGATAACAAGATATGTATATTCGCGTGTGATGTTATTAAAGAAGGGCTCTGTTCCAAGGTCGTCGATAAATAGAACTTCACATGATAAGATATCATTTAGTGCTTCTTTATCTTTAGATGAATGATATTTGATAAATAATTGTGACAAGTTAAAAGCAGTTGTTAAAATAACTAGTTTGTTCTGTTTAATAAATTCATTTGCCATGCACCTTAAGAGATGAGTTTTTCCTGTCCCAGTTTGACCTAAAAGATACACTAGGTTTTTATTTGTGTCACTTTTATTGCACCACTGATACATAAGGTCATAGATCTTTTTCATTTCCTCTTTATTTTCGAAGATATTGAAATCGGAGCCTTTAAAATCTTCCAGCTTTCCAAAGTTACTTTTTTCTAAAAGGATTTTTGAAATTTCCTTTTTAAGGCAATCGCAATATTGTTCGCCAACAAATCCGGCGTCCCTGCATTTTTTACAAGAATAGTTTGCTTCGATTGAAGGAATATTTAATTCTTTTAATCTTTGCATATACTGGCTTTTTAAGTTTGCCACTTCGTTTGGATCAAACTTTTCGCCGAAAGCTTCTTTTCTTGCATTTTCTATTAATGTGTTAACATATTTTTTGTACATTTGTGCGAAGGATTTATCTTGCATTGCTTTAAGTTTCTGATTATATGCTTCGTGTTCAGCTTTTTCTTTTCGATTTCTAATAATATTTAGTGCTTCGCTAAGCAAGTCTTGTTTCATAAATCCTCCTTTTAAATTTCTACTTCATCAATTGATTGAATTAATGCGGCGAGCTGGTCGCTCTTATATGATCTTCCTTGGAAGTTCGCAGGCTTTGGGGCTGAAACGGCAGGTTTCTTCTTTGCCTCCTCAACGCTTCTTACATCCGAGTTATGCCAATTTGCTAAAATTGAATTTAAGTACTGCATTGACTTTCCAGCAGCAAGTTCGCTTGCATACATGATAAGCTCTTTTGACATATTCCAAGCTTTCCAAGTTTTATATAACTCTCTATCAATAAAATTAACTTTTCTTGGGAGAGCAAGCTTGTCTAAAATCTCTTGAATCTCGTTGTCAGTTTCGATAATCTCATTTAAATATGAGTGTAGTGCTTCAACTGTAACTAATCCTAGTTTTGAGAACTTTTGAATTTTGTTATCTAATCCCTCAAGACTTCTAACTGATACTTTTCTGCAATATGATGCGATTTCGAGAATTGTTTCCTCGTCAAGGCCTAAATTTATCCACTTTGAAATATAGTTATCAACAACCATATCTAAATTTTCATAATATACACCTATTGCATTATTTACTTGTTTAGCAAGGTTATATAGTTTTTGCTTATTTTGTTCATAGTTTTCAATTTCCAAAACTGAGAATAAACCAAGAGTGTAATATTTCATGAGAATGCCGTCTATTTTGTCAAATGTTGGATGAGTTTTTGTTTTTATCTTATTTGCTACATAAAGAATTACGTCAACACCAAAACCAAGTTCATCTGTCCATTTTTTGTAGAGAGTTTTTTCTTCAATATATGGCTGACGTTTAATTCTTAGAGCAGAGAGGAGAGCCCCAAGTTCAGAAGAATTTTCTTCAAACTCGCAGAGCTTTTCTTCAACTTGCTGCGCAGTTAAAATCCCTTCATTTGCCCAGTTTCTTGCGACAGTTAAAATATATGTATATCCCACATTTGCTTTCTTTGTGTCAATGCAATATTTGATTATCATTAAAAGTGCTTCCTGCTCCATGTGATATCTTTCCATGAAGTCATAATACTCAGCATATTCTGATTTTGAGATTTCTCTTTTCCCTTCAAAGAGCTCTTGAGCTTGTCTATTGAATACATCATATTTATCTGTTTTATATAGCTTAGTTCCAGAGCCAATATTTTTAAGAGGTGTAAATCTGATTTCGACTGGATACGTGGAAAGCACTTGAACGAGCCCTTGTTCTTGCCAGTACATAAAGCAGGTGATAACTTCATCTTCGTCTAAGCCCAAATGTTTTGAGAATTTATCCAGTGCATTGTCGATTATCTCACCAGAGTTGCAAAGAAAAAGTCCGTACAAATATACCTTAACGCAATTGTCTGGTGCGTCAGGAAGATATTCGTTTATGAACAAGTTGTCAACTTCTGTTTTATTGTTTGCTATATATTCTGTTGAAAATTTACAAAAAGCCATTGTCGTTTCTCCAATTACAGATAGTTTATCACAAAAATTTGTTTATGACAATTATTTTGTCAAAAAAGAATTATATAACTTTACATCGAATATTTTATAACATGAAAAAGTGTGCATTTATTTTAATTCTTTTACTTATCTGTCCTTTGTTTGTTTTTGGCTGTTCAAGTGAAACGGTTACTTTAAACGAGTATGATATAAAAATCGAATATGACAATCTCACACATACTGCGTCTGCAAGTGAAAACGTGACATATTACAATGTTTCAGATGACGAACTTGATAATATCTGTTTTCACCTTTATCCAAACGCTTTTAGGGAGAACGCAAAAAATGAAGTTGTTGTTCCTTCGTCTGTGAGCAAAGCTTATCCAAACGGAAAGAGCTATGGCGGGATAAATATTGAAAGCGTAAAAAAACAGGAATATGACCTAAATTACGAAATTACGGGCGAGGATGAAAATATTTTAAAAGTAAATCTTGAAGAAAAACTTAAACCCGGTGAAAATATCGTAATAAGTATCGATTTTAACCTTTTACTCCCAAATATCAATCATCGATTCGGATATGGTGACAACACGGTTAATTTTGGCAATTTTTACCCAATAGCGTGCGTATATGAGGATAATAAATTTACTGCAGACCTATATTCTGCAAATGGAGATCCGTTTTATAGCGAGTGTGGTAAGTATAACGTTGAAATAACGTATGACAAAAGTTTTATTTTAGCGTCAACAGGGGGAGAGTATTCCACTGCGGAAGAAAATAACTTAAAAGTGACAAAGCTAAGAGCGGAGAATGTGAGAGATTTCTGCTTTGTTTTATCCGATAAATTTAACGTTATTGAAGGAAATGCGGGAAAAACGAAAGTTAAGTATTTCTATTATGGCGATGAAGATCCAAACAATTCTTTGCAAACAGCGATAAAATCCATTAATACTTTTAACGAAAGCTTTGGAATTTATCCATATGCGCAGTATTCTGTCGTAGAATGTAATTTTGTATATGGAGGGATGGAGTTTCCAGAGCTTGTTATGATCTCGGATGATTTAACAAATAAGGAAGACTATCAGTATGTCATAATTCACGAAACTGCACATCAGTGGTGGTATGGAATAGTTGGAAATAACCAATATGAAAACGCATGGATTGATGAAGGTCTTGCTGAATATTCAACAGCTGTCTTTTATGATAAAAATCCTGAATATGGTGTGAAATATAAAAATATGATTCGTGCGGCGCAGAGAAATTATGATATCTTTGTTCAAATTTTTGGGGATATTTATAGCGAACTTGACACATCAATGAACAGAAGATTATGTGATTTTAAAACAGAGCCGGAGTATGTAAATTGCACCTATACAAAGGGCATGCTCATGTTTAATCAAATTAGAGAAGAGGTGGGAGAAAAAAAACTTGAAAAGGCTCTCAGAAAGTTTTTTGATGAAAAAAAATATAAAAATACAACATATGCTGAGTTTTTAAAGATAATGGCTAAACATGCGGGAAACAAGGCGGAAAAAATAATTTTAATAAATGTCGAAAAATAAATAAAATTCATGAAAAATGACGTCAAAAGTTTGACTTAAATTTTAAAAGCCACTATCATAATAATGATAATTGATTTAGCGAAAACAATTGGTTTTACTTTTAAAGAATACAAATCTCGTTAATTGATATCATAATTATTAAAAGGTGGTAAATGATGAAGAACAAAAATGGTAAAAAGTTATCCATTCTTGCTGTCGCTGGACTTACATGTTTAATTCCGGGGCTGATAGTAGGCTGTGGAAATAAGAGCAGTGACACTGACTTATTTTTTACTAGAGGAATCAAAGTTACCTGCGGAGAATCTTTAGCTACGCTCAGCATTGATGGTGCGAAGTTAAAAGATGATTCAGGCAATTATTATTTGTTCCTAAGAAACGAAGCAGGGGAGGCAGTTGACTTAAGTGAGACTGGAAATCACGAAGTTGTAAATCCAACAATTGCACCAAAGAAAGGAACGGAGGATTATTTCTTAAGAGTAAAAATCCAGTACATCGGGGTTACAGGAAATCAAGTGAGAGAAATTGAGGACGTTGATGACTACTTCACAGTTGTTCCAACTTTCACAAGTGAGTGGTTACTCTGTGACGATGGCTATTATTATAATGTTAAGGATGGCGTTGTAGAGTGGAACGTTGAAAACAAGAGTTCACAACTTAAAGTTGGAAATGGCAATTCTCAGCAAGTAGCATTGTTTGGTTCTAACTCAAGAACTTATGCCTTGTCTGACGCAGCATACATTTCATATGATTACATCGGAGCAAGAGTTGTTGTTGAAGCTGTAAATAGCAAAGGTGCAACAGACAGCTCTTTAGCAAATCAAGGCTGGACATTCCAAACAGACAAAGTTACAGGTCTTAAACTTATCTATGACATGAATGGCGGATCTGAATCTGAACTTAGCGATGTGGAAAACTTAAGAGAGGGAAATAAGGTTACTATTTCTTCAACAGTTCCAACAAGAACAGGTTATGAGTTTGTAGAATGGAATACAAGCAGCTCCGGAAACGGAAGAGCATATGCTCCTGGCGATAAAGTTAAGATGGGACAAACTAACTTAACTCTGTATGCTCAATGGAAAGCGAATACATATAGCGTTGAGCTTAATGCTAACGGCGGAAACTTCACATCAACTGAGGTTTTAACTGAATATACATATGGAAAGGCTGTAAATCTTCCAACACCTGTAAAAGAGGGTTACACATTTGACGGCTGGTTTGACGCTGAAGACAATAAATTAGATTATATAACAGAAATAACAGAAGGCAACTTGAGCTTAACAGCAAAGTGGAGCTTAAAGAAGTATAGCATTACACTTTTCACAAATGGTGGAACAATTCAATCTGGAAATGTTAGTGAATACAGCATTGAACAAGGTGCAACTCTTCCAACAGATGTCAAGAGAGAAGGATATACTTTTGACGGTTGGTATGAAAGTTACGCTCCAGCAACTGGCTCAAACCCAGAAGTTTGGGCGGGAAAGAAGACTGAAGTTGTTAGCACCGAGAAGGGAAACAAAACTTTCTTTGCTAAATGGACAATCAAATCTTATGTAATTAACCTTGACCTTCAAGACGGAATTTTAAATGGTGGAAATATTTCAGGTCAAACAAAGGAATATGGTGCATCTCTTCCATACAACTTGAAGAAGGACGGATATGACTTTGCTGGATGGTCAACATCTGAAGAGGGTGGAAAAATCTATGACAGAGTTGGCGATTTCGGAGACGTAACAGAAGTTACACTCTATGCTCAATGGGTTGCTCAGAAAATGAGTATCTACTTTAACAGCAATGGTGGAACAATTGATGGTTCAACTAGTGAAGTAGTTAAGAGAGTTGACTTCAACTCAGCAATCGGTGAAATGCCTATGCCAGTTAGAGCTGGTTATGAATTCAAAGGTTGGTTCGACAACAAATATTTTGAAGGCGATGCTTTGACAGAAGATACAATCTGGATTGAATTTACTTCAAAGAGAGTTTATGCTAAATGGGAAGCTCTTCAAACAGCTTACACAGTTGAATACTATCTTGAAGGATATGACGGAACATATAAGAAACACTTAGTAGAAAACAAAGAGGCTGCAACTGATAGCGCAGTTTATGTAGAACTAAAATCATTTGCAGGATTTGTACATGTTGACAACGAAAAAGACATCCTTCAAGGAACAGTTGCTGCTGACGGAAGCTTAGTATTGAAGATCTATTATGCAAGAAAATCTTTCTCAATCACATATGAGCTTGACGGAGGAACTTTTGTTTCAGAGGCTGGAAAAAGCACATATAGATATGGAGAAGTTTATGAACTACCAGCTGTATCTAAACATGGATATAGTTTCCTTGGATGGTACAAGAATGCTGCATTTGCAGGCGAAGCTGTAACAGGAACAACAGCCACAGACTTAGGCGACATCACATTCTATGCTAAGTACGATCAAATTCTATTCAACGTAAAACTTAATATGTTAGGCGGATCACTCAAAGAGGGTGAAACAGATGTAACTGAACATACATATGGATATGAAACAAAACTTCCAATTCTTGAAAGAGAAGGATGTGAGTTTGGTGGATGGTACGACAATGCAAAATACAATGGAAGTCCAATTGAATCTATCCCAGCAGATGTAAAATGTGACACAGAATACTTTGCTAAATGGACAGGTCTTGAATTTGCAGTATCATTCGAAACAAACGGCGGAACAATCCAGTCGAATTGGATTTCATCATATCCTGCTCTTCAGACTACAGAACTTCCTGTTGTCACAAAACCTGGATACAAATTCTTAGGTTGGTATGATAACGCTGAGTTCGATGGAAATTGCTATGAAGCAATCACTGAAGATGTAATGGGAGAGAAGACTTTCTACGCTAAATGGGGCGACGGGGAAATCACTTTTAGTGCTCAAGGTCCAGACGGAGTTTCAGTTGGTAGTGCCACATTGCCAGCGAACTACACAAATACAGATCACGCAGAAACATATACAATTCCATCATTGGAAGATAGAATGTTTAACGGCAAGAATCTTGCTGTAAAATACGTTAAAGTAAATGACTCAGGTGCAAAAAATAAAATTGGCTCTACATTTACAATCTATGGCGACACAAAAATAACTTTTGTTTACGATTATGTAACAGAC
>CALCWV010000009.1 GCA_937907645.1 uncultured Clostridia bacterium | reverse complement strand
CGCCAAAAACAAAAAAAGCCTTTCGGCTTATTCATTTTTGGTGGAGACGGAGGGGTTTGAACCCTCGTCCGAAAATGTGCTAAAAAGTTTTTCTCCGTGTGCAGTTTATCTTTAAATCTCAAGGTCTATTAACCGATAAACAGGTATAGGCCTCCAGCGCTTTATGTTTTCTTGCAATCTAAAGCACTAACTAACTGCAAGAGTTTCACTTAGTCTGATACTCATTCTTGAAAGTAGTGAATTTTCAAGTGAGCAGGTCGAATTTTCGACCAAGTCCTTGTTACACCACTAATTAAGCAGCATAAGCAAGTGTTTCATTATTGTTTGCGTTTATTCGCTTTGTCAGTTTTTAGGTAGCTGGCATCTACCACACGCTTTACGCTTTCTGTTACATTCCCGTCGAAACCAAAATCGCCCCCATTTATTTCAAGGGCTTCATTGCCCTATCAATATCTTTTTTGATGGATTTTTCCTTCAACGTTTCCCTCTTATCATACAGTTTTTTACCCTTAGCAAGGCCAATTTCAACTTTAACCTTTCCACCATTAAAGTAAACCTTTGTTGGAATAAGTGAGAATCCCTTTTCCATAACCTTCCTTTGAAGCTTGTCTATTTCAGCTCTGTGCATCAATAGTTTTCTAGCCTTCCTGCTGTCCGGCTGGAATGATCCGGTGTTTTCATAAGGCTTTATATATGCATTTCTTAGAAACACTTCTCCGTCTTTTATGTTAACGAAGCTGTCATTAATATTGACTCCTCCGCCACGAATAGACTTTACTTCACTTCCCTCGAGGACTATCCCCGCTTCATAAAGGTCAGAAATGAAGTAGTCGTGAAATGCTTTTTTATTATTAGTAATTAACTTCATTTCTCCTCCATTATATCATAATTCTATTTAAATTTCAAGATCCTAAAATGCGAGCTCAAACGTCACTTTTCGAATGTAGATATTCGATGCAACAAGTTTAACTTTAACTTTATCCCCGATTTTGAAAGACATCCTCTCGCCTTTGAGCATCATTGAGCGTTCAAAATACAGATAGTTGTCGAGCGGCAAAGTTTCAATCTTAACAAGCCCCTCAACTGAGTTTTCAAGCTCCACGTAGAATCCATAACTGCAGACGCTTGTGATTGTTCCTTCAAAGATCTCGCCAATTCTATCTTTCATAAGATAAGCTCTCCAAAGATCGTCGACATCTCTCTCTGCTCTGTCGGCATTCTTTTCCGTTTCGCTAGATTGCTCAGCGCTTTCAAAAGCAAAATCTAAAAGTTCTTCCTTTCTTGTCTTTGTTACAGTTTTTTTGTGCAAAGATTCTTTTATAAATCTATGAATCGTCAAATCTGGATATCTTCTAATTGGAGATGTGAAGTGGCAATAGTATTGTAGTGCTAAGCCAAAGTGTCCCAAACAATCCTTCAAGTATCTAGCTTTTTGCATAGATCTTAAGACAACTTTATTAACAGTTTCCTCAAAAGGTTGCCCCTCAATCTGTTTCAAGATATCTTGGAAATAGCTAGGCTCCATTTCAACAGGAATCTCAGGAATTTTCACTCCGAGTCCTTTGATAAATTCACAGACATTGCGAACTTTCTCAGGCTTTGGCTTCTCGTGAACACGATAAACAAATGGGAATCCTTTTACACAAAATTCCTTGGCAACAGTTTCGTTTGCAAGAATCATAAACTGTTCAATCAATCTGTGGGAAATATTTCTCTCACGTTTTGCCACATCAACAACATAGCCCTTTTCATCAAATACAAACTTTGGCTCAGGGATATCCAAATTAATGGCACCCCTTTCATTTTGATTCTTTTCCAAAATCTCTGCAAGCTCGACCATTGTTAAAAGCTCTTTCTTGAACTTGTCAGCCTTGGTCTTTCTTTCTCCTGTTATAGTCGCATAGACCTCTGTGTATGTGAGTCTAGCATTGCTTTTAATAACTGATTCGTAGATTTTGTGGTCTGTCACCTCACCTTTTTTGTTCACTTCCATAATACATGAAAGTGTCAATCTCTCGACCCCCTCAGATCGGAAGAGCACACGTCTGAACTCCAGTCACACTTGAATCTG
>CALCWV010000008.1 GCA_937907645.1 uncultured Clostridia bacterium | reverse complement strand
AGCTCGGAAAAATCTTAGCGACAGACAACACCGATTTACAAAACAAGCTCATGATTGAAGTTTCAAACAACACGGAACTTGCAGAGCAAAGTATTGCAGGTCTTCCAATTTCTGAAGGAAGTTTTTCAGATAGCGTTAAATTCATAAATCAAGTGGGTGGCTACACAGACACCTTAGCGAAGAAGCTTGCGAAAGGAACAAAGCTTTCGGCAGAAGAAAAAGAAACGCTTTCAAACATCCGTGATGCTATGACGGATATGAAAGGTGAAATCGATAAATTCATTGTTGAAACAAGGGAAAATTATTCTATCTTACAAAACAGCCTTGATCTTTCTGACGGAAATCTAAATGCGTTCACAATTAGGATTAATAAAATCAAAAATGATGACGTCGATTATCCAACAATGATCTACGACGGACCATTCTCAGATTCACAAACAAATGTTGATATCAAAGGTTTAAACGGCAACGAAGTATCGAAAGAAGATGCACTGAAAATCGTTCAAAACATCTTCAAAGAAGCAAAGTCTTGCGAGTTCTCTAACGAAGTCAATGGACGAGTGGAAACTTATACATTCAAGGTTATGACTAAATTCGGAAACACGCTATATGCACAGATTTCTAAAATTGGTGGGCACTTAATTACAGTTAGTGGAGCGTGCAATTCAACATATTTAGCTAAACTAGATTTAGACGAAAGTGAAACTGCAGCCGTCGAGTTTGCAAAACAAAACGGAATTGAAGATGCCGTTTGCGTGTGGAAAGATTCTCTAGACAACAATGGATATTTCAATATCGCTCCAAAGCAAAAAGGGATTATCCTTTATCCTGATTTAGTCAAAGTAAAAATCGACCTGTCAACCGGTGAAATTATCGGCTATGACGCAATGACATACTTCACAAATCACGTGAACAGAAGACTCCCTTCTGCGACTCTATCCGAATCACAAGCGAAAGCTAATCTTCCTTCATCCTACAACTTTGAAGTTGGCCACTTAACACTTATTCCTCTTGAATATTCGAGAGAAGTCTTATGTTATGAGTTTGCTGGTCAGAAAAACGATTCAACTTACTACTTCTACATTAATGCACAAACAGGGGTACAAGAAAATGTGTTGAAGGTTGTGGAGACTACTGATGGGTCAAAACTAATGTAAAAAATAAGACAAAAAAAGCGTCGCAGGACTGCGTTTACTGCCGTCCGCCCCTGAAAATCATTTAGGAAACTAAACTCATTCCAGTGGCGAACGTCGAGCTTTGTCCTGCTCGCTTTTTTTGTCTTATTTGAGATTCTTATAGAGCCTCGTTCAATCGAACGTCGAGCCTAGCGCCTCGCCTTATTTTTTGTCTTATTGAATTCTTTGAATAAATAAGGACTGCGTTTACTGCCGTCCGCCCCTGAAAATCATTTAGGAAACTAAACTCATTCCAGTGGCGAACGTCGAGCCTTAAAACTGGCGCGCCCTTATGGGGCTTGCCTAGTTAACACCGTAAAAAGAAATTATTTTTCAGACTTTTCTCCGTTTAACAACCACCGATAAGGAACCTCTATCGGGAACCTTGAACGAAGAAAATTCAAGAAAAATCTCTTTCTTTTTACTGCCATAATACATTGAAAGAGGATAATCATTATATTATCCTTTTTTGTTGATTAAGATTTTGAAAATTTATCCTCTTGCTCTCAATCTTTTGTCTAAAATCTTTTCTACATTATTCAAAAAAAACTTGATTAAGGAAAGAAGCAAATGTTATAATAATATTAGATAATGAAATACGCACCAAGCAGAAATCAAAGTTTTCCACAAGCAAGGCAAATAAAAAGTCTAAAAAAATGTTTAAAAATTGCTTGACAGGGCTGGCTGGCTGGCTGGTGATATACTATTTTTGGATAAAAAAGAAGAGAACGCATAAAAGTTATCCACTAAAGGGAGGAAAAATGAAGAAAAGAGTTTTAGCAGCTGCACTAGGAATTGGTTTAGCACTCGCTGGAGCAGGATTGCTTACAGCATGTGGTGGTGGAAATGGAAATACACCAGGTGAGACTACACAAAAAGATGGTCTTTCAATTCACACAAATTTTGATACAACATATTATGTAGGACAGGATTTGGATGTTACAGGCGGAATTTTGAACTATACAAAGGATGGCAAAACAACACAAATTGCTGTAACAGAAGGAATGATTTCAGGCTTTACAACAACAAGTGCTGGAAACAGAAACATGATTGTTACATACGAGGGTGAAACTCTTATAATTAACTATACAGTAAATGAGCTCCCAACAAAACCAGATGTAAGCACAAATAAGGTATATAAATCAGGGACACTCACAAATCCATCTACAGGCGAAAGTCAGTACGCTTATGTTAGATTTAACTATCTTGGAGAAGATTTATATTTCAAAGCTATAGGAGCAAGTGCAAATGACGCTGATTCAAACTATGTATATGACTCTGTAGTTTGGGATACAGTAACTAACGCATCAGGACTTCTTCTTGGAGCAGGAAAAATGACTGCAAATTTTGATGTTAACACAGAATCTTGGACACTTAGCTACAGCGAAGAAGATTCAACTTATCCAGCAATGAAATATACTTTTAACAACGTAACAGAAGGCTCATTCCAATTAAAAATGGACAGAGATGCTTTCACAGTTGGATCACAAAATATGGATGCAGTTCATCTTACTCTTAATATGACAAAAATGACTTTGAAAAACGCTCCTGCAAGCCCAGTAAGCACAAGTAAAGTTTATAAATCAAACCAAGTAAACGTTCCAACATCAGGAACAGTTCCAGAGGCTTGCTATTTCTGGGCAAGATTTGTAAAAGAAGACAATGTTTTAAAACTTCAAATGACATATGGGGCTATAACAATTGCCGATGATAATCAAGCCTATGGCAACTCAAGTTGGAATAATTTAGAACCTTCAAAATTGAATGCTGCATGGGATCAAACATCTGAGACATATATTCTTTCAACAAATAACTCAGGAGAAGGATCAGTAAACTACAGACTCTATCAAGTAACTGAAGCAGGATTTAAGGTTACTTTAACTGGTTCTAATGGGGAAACAATTAACTTAACATTCAGTTTACAAGAAATTTAATTTTAGAAAATATCAAAAGCGGGCATATGCCTGCTTTTTTATTGCGATTATTTAGGTTTTGGTGAGGGACAAGGGACAAATTAGGTATTGACATTACGCGCGTTTAATGATAAAATCTATGTGATGATAAAAATTAAGCGAGCTGAATTTTTAGCTTGCTGTCGCAAGCCCGCGTTAAAACGCGGCATCACATAGATTTATTGACCATCAGTTTTGTCTGATTTACTTAGATAAAACTTCCGAAAAAAAATGGAGGGGAAAAGATGAAGAAATTATTACTTTATATTGTAGTTGCCATAGTTATGGTTTCTTGCGGAGTATCAATTTACTATGTAGTAAGAAATGACGAGAACATTTATGCTACAATGTCACAAGAAAATAGAAACTATCTTAATATTGATGAGGAGATAGACATCCCTGTTGTACATGAAAAGCCAAACAAGAAGACAACTTTGACAGTTGAGTGCGATTCCAACACGTTGACTTTAGACACAGAAACTTGGAAAATTAAGGCTAGCCAGCCAGGAACTGCAAAAGTAATTGTAACATCATCAAACGAACACTTTGGACCTTTCCAATTTATATTCGTAGTTGGAAATGGCTCAATTGAAAATCCTTATTATATTAGAAACGAAGCAGATTTAAGAAAAATAGGCGACACATGGGGACTTAGTGACAACTATGAACTTGTTAGCGACATCAATATGAGCGAGGAGGCTTTTGAGCCTATCGGAAGCACAGCAGAACCTTTCAATGGAACATTCAGTGGCTCATCAGAACAATTTGCAATCAATGATTTAATTATTGATAAAACTATGGATGCAAGCAAGCCAGTCGGACTATTCTCAGCAATTGGCGAGAAGGGAAAAGTTGAAGATTTAACACTTAGAAATGCAAATGTTATATCAAGAAGCACTTTTTCAGGTGTGGTTGCCGGAAGAAACTATGGCTTAATTGGAAGATGTAAGCTTGAGGGATGCTCAATCTTAACAAGTGGAAATACAAGAAACTATGCAGGTCTTGTTTGTGGGCTTAACGAATCAAAAACAGCAAATGCAAGAGTTAGCCTCTGCCAAGTAAACGGATCTGTTTATTCATCATATATTTCTGGAGGAATTGTTGGATACAACAAAGGTGGAATTATTGACAACAACTTAGTAACGCTAAGTAACGTAGAAAGCGTTGCAGAAAACGCTGAAACTGCCAGCGAAGAAGAAAAGGAATATGCTCTTTTCGGGGGAATTTCCGGCTTTACAATGAATAGCGGTGTTGAATCTAAAAATTCTATCATATTTAACAACTTAGTTTACTTTGATAAAATTGTAAAGAAGGATGCAAAAGTTGGAGGCATTTTTGGAAAAACTTTGGCAGACGGAGTTGAAGTGAGAGGTTATTATGCAATGCTTATGTATAACTGCTCAGAGGCACTCACTCCAGTAGCTGAAAATGTGAACGACGTAGTTCTTTCTTCAAGTTCAACAAGTGCAGTTAACTATGCAGTTAACGCAACAAAGTCAGAGCTCATTTCAAGAGCTTCTTATACAACAGATGGTTCAACTTGGGATTTCAAAAATATTTGGAAATTGGAAGAAGGCAAATCATTAAATATTGATTATGCAAATGAAAATTTTGACTATCAAGCTTTGCCAATCACAGGAACAGTAATTGAGATTTCAAGCAAAAAAACTTTGATGTCTGCAATTAACAACATGAGAGCAAATCCTTCTGCAAAGATTACATACAAAATTATGGGTGAATCCACAAGAGAAGAAGTTACAGACGAAAATGGTGAAACTATTGAAAAAGTAACTGAAAAAAACTATACATATGCTGTCAAAGGGGACTGGACTCCAATTGGTACAAAAGATCAACCTTTCGCAGGCACAATCATTGCTGACAAAGACGCAACAATAACTATTAAAGAAGCAAATATTTCAACTACTTTCGCTGGGCTATTCAGCTATATTAGCAAAGATGCTTACATTTCAAATGTTAAAGTGCTTGCATGCACATATGCTGGAACAATGGTCGGAGGAATTGCAGCTCACAACGCTGGAGCGAAAGTTGTAAATTGTACAGTTAGCAATTCAACATTAACAACAACAAAATATGCTGGAGCAATCTGTGGATATAGCGAAGGAACAATCGAAAATTGCTCTGGTGAAATGAACACTATAAATATCAACGAGGAGAAAGAGAGAAATATTTACTTAGGTGGACTCGTTGGAAAGACAAGGGGAGTCGTTTCTAACTCAAAACTTGAAACACTTTCAATCAATGTTGCTTTTGAAAGTGATACAAACACAGTTTGCTTAGGCGGAATTGCTGGAAATAGTGAAAACGCAAAGATTAATAATTCTAAAGCATTAGGATTAACAGCAACGGCTTATAGATTCCTCGGAAGAACATATGCTGGCGGAATAGTTGGCTATTCAGTTAAGACTGATATCAACAAGTGCGGAATTTCTGAATCTGGACAAGTTAGCATAAACATTGAAAACAGTGCATCGCTAATTGGCGGACTTGTTGGATTTATGAACGAAGGCAGAGTTTATCAATCTGCTGTTTGTGGAGTTATTTTAAAAGGATATTCTGCGGCAGGACTTGTAAGCTTCTGTATGGGAGAAATCTCCGAATGTTATGCAGGCACATCTGCAATCGTTGAGGGAAAATATACAGGCGGACTTACAGTTAACCTTTATGGAAAAGTTATCAACTCTTATTCAATTTGCACATTAAAGGGAACAGAAGTCTCAGCTGGGCTTACAACTTACCTTTGGAAGGGCAGTGAAATTAAAAATTGCTATACATATTGCGCTTTCGGAGAACAGGGAGAAGCTTATGCTGACACATTCTCAAACTATAAGGGCAATCCAGATGACTTTGGTCAAATCAATAACACTATAATCGTTGGGAATCAAAAACAAGACCTTGCAAAACCAGGAATTGGCGACTGGTACTTGACATTCATTATTTCAAGAGATGGACAAGTAAAAGCTCGTGTTCAAGTTGTATTCTTCCTCTTCAAAGGGACTTTCAACTACATCGCAGAAGATGCTTTGATTGGACAGGCAGATGTTTATAAGCTATTCACAGATTTAGACTTTGACAAAAATATTTGGTCCTTTGATGAAACAACCATAGGCAATTCTCCAACTCTCAAAGACGTTTGCGATTTAGGGGAAAGTGCAACGGGAGTTATAACCCAGGTTCAAGAAGATTCTGGGAATGAAGATCCATCAAATCAGCCAGAAGAAGACAACTCAGAGGACAACTCGAGTGCAAGTGGCTCAACAGAGGTTCCTGGGGAAATTAATGGCGAGGCAATTAACTCATCAGATTCAAAGATCTCTGAAGTTGCGATAGGCTAAAAATAACGAGAATATAGAAATATTTAAATTATGGGCAATAAAAAAACAGTGCGATTCGCACTGTTTTTTTCTTTCTAAAACTATTCAGCTTTTAAAGCCTCTTCGTAAGCACTAAGAATAGCTTTAAGAAGTTCATCTCTAACTTCGTTTTTAATTGGATGAACGATGTCTTTGTATTCTCCGTCAGGAGTTTTTCTGCTTGGCATTGAAATGAACAATCCGTCCTTTCCGTCAATTACTTTAATGTCGTGGATAACAATGCTATCTTCAACAGTGAGTGAAGCAACAGCTTTTAATTTTGTGTCGCCTTTATTTACAAGTCTAATTCTGATGTCTGAAATTTTCAAATGAGTATACCTTCCTTTTTTAGTTTAGTTGTTTTCAACTATTAATAGTTTATCTCTTTTTGATGAAATTTCCAAATAAATAACACAACAAAATTCAAAAAATCACATATTTTTTCGGATGTACATAAATAATTATATGTTTTACAATTACAACGGAACAAGCATTTTTTATGAGCAAAAAAGGGAGAGCGAGGTGACTACAAACGTCTTTCTTCACGGCTGGCAGAGAAGCGGAGAAGACTTCAGGGAAATAATTGAAAGCCATGGGATAACAAACTATGTTCTTCTCGACTTTCCGCCTTTTGGAAAGAGTGAGGACATAAAAAATTGGAATATATTCACATATGTTAACATGTTAATATCCCTGCTCGACTACTTAAAAATTAAAAGTGTCAATCTCATTGGCCATTCTTTTGGGGGGAGGATAGCAATTGTTTTGGCGGCCATAAAAAGAGACTTTGTCAGCCGTCTTGTCCTACTTGACTCGGCGGGGATGAAGCCTAAAAAGTCCTTCAAAAGATTTGTAAAAATTCAGTCATATAAACTTAGAAAGAAACTTGGCCTTAATGTGGAAGGATTTGGCTCAAGTGATTACAGAGCGCTCTCCAAAGATATGAAGGAAACTTTTAAGTCAGTTGTAAACACCTATCTCGAAGAGTACGCAAAACAGATTAGCGCGCAAACTCTTATCATATATGGCGAAAATGATAAAGAAACGCCAATTTATATGGCAAAAAAACTTAATAAATTAATTGATAAATCCAGACTAGAGATTATAAAAAATTCGGGACACTTTTGTTTCATCGACAATAAAATAAAGGTAGGGAAAATGATAGGGTCTTTTCTAAAGGAGGAATAATGTCAGCTCTTTATGCTTTGATTTTCACTTTGATGCTCATGTGTTTATATTATCCTTATTACAAAAATTATCAGCTTGGGGGATACATAATAGACTCTTTTTTAAGAGATTTCTTTGTGCAAAGATATACTTTTGTGGGCAAGAATAGACTGATGTTTACAAAGAGAATTTTCCGCTTTCTCATAACATTTTTCTTCCTTTTATTCTCGCTCTCGCATCTGACATTTCTCTATGTGCGTGATTGGAGAATTGCCCTAATTTTATTTATTGTTTTTGTAATTTCGCCTGTCATATTTATTTTTGCACATTTAATCATGTGTCCAGTTGAAGAACTAATTAAGAAAAGTTACATATCAAAAACAAGGAAGAAGTTAAAGAAGTTTAAAGGGATAAAAATTGCGATAACAGGAAGCTATGGAAAGACATCTGTCAAAAATATTTTGAAACATCTATTAGAATCCAAATTTAAGGTCATTGCTTCGCCCAAAAATTATAACACACCTATGGGGATTTGTAAGACCGTCGCAACTGAGCTTAAAGAAGACACGCAAATCGCTATTTTTGAAATGGGAGCAAGACACGAAGGAGATATCCGAGAACTCATGGAGATTATTAGCCCTGATATCGGGATTTTAACTGCAATTGGAGAACAGCATCTTGACACTTTTGGGAATCTTAAAACGATTATTAGGACGAAGAATGAGATAGTAAAATTCATGCATGGACAGGGAAAGATTTTCTTTGACGGAGAAAATGAAAATACTCTTAATCTATACAAGAAATGTAGCAAGAACAAGGAACTGACATGCTCGGATGAGGGGATTTCTTCATATTCTAACATTGAATATTCGCCAAGCGGAATGAGCTTCGAAATTAAGATTAGAGATCAGCAGACGAGAGTGCGAACAAAACTTCTTGGAAATTTTAATTGTAAAAACATTGTTATAGCGGCAAGTGTCGCAAGTTACTTAGGCGTGTGTTTTGAAGATATTGTTAAACAAATAGAAACTCTTGAGCCAGTTAAAAATAGGCTTGAGCTAATTAATATGAAGGATTTTTCCATTATAGATGATTCCTACAATGCAAACGAGGTGGGAGTGCGGGAATCACTTAACGTTTTGAAAAAATTTGTTGGAAGAAAAATTGTGATAACAAGTGGCCTTGTTGAAATGGGAGATTTGCAATATGAAAAGAATTTTAAAATTGGAAAAAAGATTGCAAAATCCGCAAATATGGTCGTTATTATGAATGAAACAAATAAAAAAGCGATATATAAAGGGCTAAAAGAAGAAGGGTTTGAAGAAGAAAACATATTCTATGCTCAAAGCAGGGAAGAGCAAATGGAGATCATCAAAAAGCTAACTTGCAAAGGATGTGTTTTTCTCTTTCAAAACGACTTGCCCGATAATTATAGATAGGAGGGATTATGGAAAAAATAGCAGTTATCTATGGCGGAAAGAGTGTGGAGCATGATATATCAATTATCACAGCACTTCAGACGATGAACATTCTGTCAAAAAGATATGATTGCGAGCTAATTTACATTGACGGGCAAGGACGCTGGTGGAGCGGAAAAAATTTAAAAAATATAGGCATATACATTGATTTTAAAAAGAGGGTGAAAGGCAAGAAACGGGTCTTTGCGGATTTTAACAAAAGAGGATTTTTAATTGGCAAAAAATTTTTAAAACCTGCAATATGCTTCGTTTGTTGCCATGGTCTTAACGGCGAAGACGGAACTGTTTCGGGCCTTTTAGAGCTTTTAGATATTCCATATTCCTGCTCGGGAGTGCTTTCAAGTGCGCTTTCAATGGATAAGATAACAACAAAGATTTTGCTTGAAAAGCACAATATTAGGAATGCAAAATTTTGCTATTTTGAAGAATCAGACTATTTAAATAATAAAGAGAAAGTGCTTGAGCAAATAAGTGAGATCGGCTTTCCCCTTATCATTAAACCTGCAAATTTAGGGAGCAGCGTCGGAATATCTGTTGTGAGAAACAGAGAGCAGCTGGATGAAGCGATAGAAGTAGGGCTTAATTTCGATAAGAAAATTTTAGTGGAAGAATATCTAGAAAACGCGAGGGAATTTAACTGTGCGTGCTTTACTTACAACGGGGAATTCTTCCCTTCGAATGTTGTAGAAGTGACAAAGGGAGATATTTTTACGTTTGAGGAAAAGTACATTGAAAACGAAGGCAAAAAGAAGGGAGAAATTGAAAGGAAAATTATTGATGATGTGAAAGAACTGACAAAGAGAGTGTATAAGCTCAGTCAGTGCTTTGGGATTGTGAGGATCGATTATTTATATAAGGACGGAGAGATTTATGTCAACGAGATAAACAATATCCCAGGCTCGCTTGCAAGCGGTCTTTTCACAGATAACTATGAGGAAGTGCTAGGGCTTGTAATTGAGGAGAGCTTGGAGAGGGAGAAACGCAAGCAGGAGATAAAGTATAGCTTCGACAGTGACGTCCTAAAGGTCTTTGAAAGAACTCTATCCTCATTTAAGATGAAAAAATAAAGGGGAATTTTGTCTAATAAAAGTATGTGTGTGAAAAGGGATTATATCTTAAGCTATAATCCTTTTTGTAGGAGGCGATATGTATATAAAGGAGCTAGTAACAGAACTGAAACTCTTGCGTAGTCAGAGTGAGATTGATGTACATGGGATTTCTATTGAAATAGACAAAATAAACAAAGGGGATTTGTTTTTTGATTTAAAGGGCGATAAGAATATTAACACCATTTTTGAAAGAGGTGCGGCATTTGTAATTAGGCTTGGCAACACCAACAGGAGTGAGGGGGAGAAAATTTGGTCTTGCACAAGTCCAAGAGAAATTTACGCTCTTGCATCAAAGAGATATTTCAAAAATTGCTGTGACAAAATGAAGATCATAGGAATTACTGGAACGAACGGGAAGAGCTCAGTTGCAAAGCTTGTCTACGACATATTTTCTTGGAAGGGAAGAAAAGTTGGAATGATCGGAACTATGGGATGTCGATATGACAACACTGAGATCGAAACGGGATTTACTACACCGGATCCCTTTATTCTTCACAAACTCTTTTATCAAATGCATAAGTGTGGCATTGAATATGTCGTTATGGAAGTGTCGGCACATGCCATTGAACTTAAAAAACTGAGTGGAATTAAATTCGATATTTTTGCACTGACAAATATTTCGCAGGACCATTTAGATTTTTTTGGAAATATGGAAAAATATGCAAGCACAAAGCTTTCCATGTTTGACAAAAAATATATCAAGCAGGGGATAGTGTGCGTGGATGACGACAGAGCAAGGGCACTCGTTGAAAAAGTCAATGTTCCTCTCATAACTTATGGCGTTGAAAATCCGAGTGACATCTTCGCGATTGATATTGAGGAAAGTTTTGACGGCACGAAATTTATATGTAACTGTCTCGATGAAATTAGCATAATTCAGACCAACCTTGTTGGCGGATATAACGTGCTTAACACACTCTGTGCAATTGGAATTTGTAATATTTGTGGAATGGATATTGTCGACATTACTTGCGCACTGAGATATGCAGAAGCCGAGGTCGGACGATTTAATATAATTAAATATGACGGAATAAATATTGTCATTGATTTTGCTCACACTCCTGACGGATTAGAAAAGGTTTTGCAAACGGCAAAAAGTATTTGTGAGGGAAGACTCATCGTTCTTTTTGGATGCGGAGGAAACAGAGATGCGTCCAAGAGGAAAATAATGGGAAGCGTGGCGGAGAAATATGCCGATGAGATTTTTCTTACAAATGACAACCCAAGATTAGAAAATCCTATGGAGATTGTAAGTCAGATTGCAGAGGGAATTAAAGAAAAGAATCATCATATTGAACTTGACAGAAAGCTTGCAATTTATCAAGCAATTAGCTTTTGCGAAAGGGGAGATTGCTTAATAATCGCTGGGAAGGGCGGAGAAAAATATCAAGACATAGGTGGAATAAAAATTCCATACAGTGATTTTGATGAGGTGTATAAATTCTTTAGAAACAACATAACCTTAGTTAATAAGGGAAGTTAAATATGGAAATTAAATACATTTTATGTTTTTTAGTTAGTTTGGCGATAGGCTTAATCCTTGCATATCCCACGATTTTGCTCTGCAGAAAACTAAAAATTGGACAAACTACTTTACATTATGTTGAGGAACATAAGGGAAAATCTGGAACGCCAACAATGGGAGGAGTCATATTTATCCTATCTTCTATTGGCGGGGGATGTATATTTTTCTCTACGCAAAATTTAAGTGCGTGGCTCTGCTTTCTCGTCATGCTTGGCTATGGACTCTTAGGATTTTTGGATGATTTTATTAAAGTTAAATTTCATCAAAACGAAGGACTTAAACCATATCAGAAAATTATAGGGCAGCTGGGACTTGCTATCATTATGTCTATATATGTTTATCTCAAAGTCGGGACAAGCATTTCTTTCTTTGGGTTTAACCTAAATTTAAGTTATTTCATTATTCCTTTCGTGATTTTAGTCTTTCTTGCAACAACGAACAGTGTCAATCTTACTGACGGACTTGACGGCCTTGCAGGAGGAGTTTCCTTCGTCTTTGTTGCTTTCCTCGGCGCGATTCTTTCAATAGGAAATGTTTTTCCAAATCTCACTGTCACTTGCTTTGCTCTTGCCGGCGGACTTCTTGCATTTCTTTCAGTCAATGCATATCCTGCTAAAATATTTATGGGTGACACAGGCTCACTTGCCTTAGGCGGATTTATCGCAACTGTGACCTGCCTTTCAGGGAGGGAGCTATTAATCCCTATCATGGGACTTATGTTTGTGCTTTCGGCATTGTCAGATATAATCCAAGTTTTGCACTATAAGCGCACAAAAAGAAGAATTTTCCTAATGGCGCCCCTTCATCACCACTTTCAGAAAAAAGGCGTGAATGAAAATCGCATTGTTGTAATATATATAGTTACGACAGTAATTTTAAGCGCAATTTGTTTGTGTTTGGAGTTAGTCTTTTAGGGAGATTAAATGAAATATTTCAAAGGCAAGAAAGTTTTGGTATATGGAATGGGAAGGAGTGGACAATCTGCTTGCAAAATCCTATATCAAAACGACGCTTGCGTGAGTATTTACGATGACGACAAAGCATATTCAAATATGTTCTGCTTTGAGCCGGAACCAATGAAAAAAGAATTTGACCTCGTGGTCGTTTCACCGGGAGTCAAAGTTATTGGGAATGAAATAATTTCGCATTTTTTAAATAAAAAGACGCCGCTAATTTCTGAGCTAGATCTTGGCAAGTCTTTTTGCAAGGGGCTTTTTATCGCCATAACTGGCACAAACGGAAAAACTACAGTCACAAGCCTTTTGGGGGAGATTTTTAAAGCTAGCGGAAGAGAAACTTTTGTGTGTGGAAATATAGGTCTTCCACTTTCTTCTGTCGCACTAAAAACGTCAAAAAAGAGTGTTGTTGTTTGTGAAGTTAGCAATTTTCAACTTGAGCTATCCACATTTTTTAATGCCGACATAGCTTGCATTTTAAATTTAGCAGAAGACCATATCGACAGACATGGGAATTTCGCAGAATATGTGCGAGTTAAGAATAAGATAACTCAAAATTTCAATGGAAAAAATATTTTAGTGTATAACTACGATGATATTAACAGTAATTTAGTTACAATTCCTAAAAAAGCGTGCATATTCTCAAAAAATGAGCAAAAACACGGTAGTTTTGTAAAGGATGGAATAATTTATCATAATCGAACAAAAGTCATGCCAATAAGCGAAATTCAGCTTAAGGGCGAGAAGAATTTGGAGAATGTGCTTGCGTGCATTGAAATCGCTATGCTCTGCAAAGTTAAAGTGCAAGTTATTCGCGAGACAATTAAGAATTTTACAGGCCTTCCACACAGGCTTGAATATCTTGGAAAGCATAATGGTGTGGATTATTACAACGATTCGAAGTCAACAAATATCGCTTGCATAGAAATGGCAATTCAGAGCCTTAAAGCTAAGAATTTAGTACTGCTTGTTGGCGGAAAAAACAAAGATTGCAACTATGCACATTTGTTCAATCGTGGATATGATATTAAAAAGGTTGTTTGCTTCGGAGAGTGCGGCGGGGAGGTGTATCTCTTAGCTAGAAATGCGGGATATACTGCGTTTTGTTATCAAACAATGAAGGATGCTGTGCTTGACGTAATGAAAATAGCTGAGAGGGGAGATGTTGTTTTGTTATCCCCCGGAGGGGCAAGCTACGACGAGTTTGATTCATATGTTGCAAGAGGTCAAGTTTTTAAGGAATTAGTGAGTGGAACGTATCAAGAGTAGGGAGAATTTTAAGTATTCTCTCATTGTAATATTTGTTTCTTTGTGTTTAGTCGCATTTGGATGCGTCATGATTTATAGTGCAAGTATGTACTCAGCGAACTATCACTTTGGAAAACCTACTTTTTTCCTTAGTAAACAACTGCTTGGTGTCGTCCTTGGGCTTGCTCTTATGATTGTTTTTTCTTTCGTGGATTATCATATTCTTAAAAAATTTAAGTGGTGGGCTGTAATTATAACAGCTGTTTTATTAGTTCTCGTTTTTATTCCAGGAATTGGCGTTGAAAGTTATGGGGCTAGGCGCTGGCTTAATCTATTTGGATTTTCAATTCAGCCGTCCGAGATAGCAAAGTTTGCCATTGTGCTATTTTGTGCAAGTTATCTATCTGACCACTATCAAGATATCAAGAGTTTTAAAGCTCTTCTTCCCATTTGCCTCGTGGCAGGAGGACTATGTTTGCTTGTAATTTTAGAACCGAGCATGAGCGTCACAATGTGCTTGTTTTTAACAACATTTTTTATGCTTGTAATCGGTGGGATAAGTAAAAAGCACACAATAGCTTTCTCAATTCCAGCTTCGTTTGCTGTCCCAGCTTTGATTATTGTTGAGCCATATAGGATGAAGAGATTATTCGCATTCATTAATCCTTGGGCTTCTCCGCAGGGAGAGGGATTCCAGCTCATTCAATCTCTTTATTCACTCGGCTCTGGTGGTTGGTTCGGAGTGGGACTGTTTTCATCCCGTCAAAAGTATCTTTTTCTTCCATTTGCTGAGTCAGATTTCATCTTCTCAATAATAGGGGAAGAGCTGGGCTTTGTTGGTTGCATTTTTGTCATGCTCGCTTATTTAACTTTAATAATCGCACTGTCAAAAATTGCTCTTAATGCAAAAGACAGGTTTGGCTCACTGCTCGCAGGTGGAGTAGCAATTGTAATCGCAGTTCAAACTCTTCTCAACATTGCTGTAGTTTCAGGCTCAATCCCGCCGACAGGCCTGCCGCTGCCATTTATTTCATCTGGCGGGACGAGTGTTATGATGTTTATGGCGGGCATCGGAGTCGCACTCAATGTGGCAAGGCAAAGCAAAACAGTCGTCACCTTAAAATGCTAAGATTGGGTATAACATTTCTTTTAGAGCGGGGTAAGAAAAACCTGTTTTTTTGCTTTGAAAGTAATGGGAAATTTGTTATAATCAATTTATAAAACCATGTGATAATGTGATAAGGAGAAAATGATTATGAAAGTAATAGAAATCAACTCTAACAACCACAAAATTAAATTATACACTAATGATGTGAAAAACCCTCAGAAAATAGTATTATGTCTGCACGGTTTTAATGGTGATTTGTGGGGCGATGGATTTTCTAAACTAAGGGAAAAGTTAACTGAAGAAGACAGAATTTTGGTTTGTTCATTTGACTCTGCTGGGCATGGCGAAAGTGAGGTTAAGTCAATTGACATGACCCTTGACATAGCAATTCAAGAAATTACAGATGTAGTAAATTACTTAGAAAAGCAATATGACAATGTGCCTATATATTTTTATTCAATAAGTTATGGTGGATATAGGGCAATGGTGTCTATTGCAAGGAATAATTATAAAAACCTAAAAGGAATAATCCTTGTTAACCCTGCGGTAAGGATGCTAGAAATTTTAGAAATTCTTAAAGAGTTTGATTATAAAAAATTGAGTGATGATTCTACAGTTCCAATGAAACGCAGCTTGAATAAGTTTTTGTCTAAAAAGTTCTTAGATGATTTGTATGAAAATGATTTGTTTAAATTAAATTACAAAATGAATGTTCCAATAAAGCTTTTAATAGGTAAAGAAGATGATTTAATTCCAAAACAAGATTTAAAAGATTTTGCAGATTTAACAAAGTGTGATTGTGAATTTTTGGAAGATTCACATTGTGTAAAGTGCGATAAGTCTTTGGAAAGAATAATTGAAATAATCAAGGAGTTATAATGAAAAATATTTTGATTGGAGGAACTGTAAGAGCGGGGAAAAGTACTCTTGCAAATCTTATAAGAAACAAGTTTAAATACTCACTCGTTGAATGTGATACAATCGTCAATGCCTTTGATGTTATTTTTCCTGAACTTGGAATTACGCATAAAAGGATAGAAATTACAAGAGAAAAATATAGACCATTTTTATTTGAAATTTTAAATGGTTTTTGCAAAGATTTAAAATATAATGGCAATGTTACAATTTTTCCTGGTGCACAATTTTTGCCCTATCAAATTAATGAATATCCAAAAAAAGATAAATACATTGTTATATTTCTAGGTATTAGCGATGTTTCGCCGCAAGAGCTTATGTCAAAAATCCGTGAAATGGATACAGATTCTGATTGGACGAATAAACTCACTGACGAGCAACTATTAAATAATTGCAAAAACATTATTAATGAAAGTAAGGAATTAAAGAACCAGTGTGAGAAATTTGGGTTTTACTATTTTGACACATTCATAAATAGAATTGAAACTTTAAATAAAATATTAAAAATAATTGAAAAAGAGAATGAGAACATAGTGCAATAAAAAGTTATGACAGGCTCAATTCCGCCGACAGGGCTTCCGTTGCCGTTCATCTCATCTGGCGGAACCAGTGTTATGATGTTCATGGCAGGCGTCGGCGTCGCACTCAATGTGGCAAGGCAGAGCAAATGATAAAAAATTAAGTGAAAAAAACAATAAAGAAAATATTGACAATTTAGAAAAACTTGTTTATACTGAAAATATAAAAGGAGAAGAAATATGTTTAATTCATTTAATATGTGGCATTGGCATAACTAAAAGCGTTCACAAAGGTATGTTTTGTGGATGCTATTTTGCGTGTCACAAAACATATAAATGGATTAGAATTTTTATGATATAACCTAAAGACCCGTTGGTATGTTTTGAGAAGAAAACTTACAACGGGTTCTATTTATTTTAAGGAGAAATATTATGAAAAATTTAGAAGAATTGGTATCAATAAAAAGTTTTGATACAAAACAAAATAAAGAAATAATAGATTATTTAGAAAAGAGAT
>CALCWV010000007.1 GCA_937907645.1 uncultured Clostridia bacterium | reverse complement strand
ATTCCAGTGGCAAACGTCGAGCCTTGTCCTGCTCGTTTTTTGGGCTTAAAAAGTTCCTAGGAATGAGTTGTCATTAAAAACTCTTTAAGTTTTTCTCTAAATTCTTCATGTGTTAGGTCATAAAGAGGATTATCGCTTTTAGAGAATAAGTTTAGATAATTAATATTATTTTTCTTTGCTAATTTTAAAATAGATTTGGCACCACTTTGTTTTTGCGATTCGTCAACATAGAAAACAGCATATTGACTTTTATTGAGCATACATTTATTTGAAAATGTTATCTTATTTTTGTAATAAATTGACTCAATTTCATATATTTTAGTCTGTACTCCTTTTTCTCTTAGAGATTCGACATAATCAAAATATTTAGGTTTTAAAAAAGTTAATGTTGTAAAAATAAGCCTAATTTCTATGTGACAATTCAATTTCTTTGCTTTTATTAATTCTTCTAAAACCAATTTATCAAAATCACCATGACAACCTACAAGGAATGTAGAAAAATTACTATTAATTAAATCTGAAATAATTAAACTTATTTTTTCTCTAACTATTTCTTTCGAGTTTATTGCGTGATGTCCAAAAAAAGAACAAACTTTCATTTTTTATCCTACCTTTAAAACATTATACTACAATTTGTTGAATATTCAATGCGTTGAAGTATATTTATTTAAAAAAAGTTTATTCTCTCAATATAAGGAGATAAACATGAAATTAACTGATGCTATTGGGGTTAGGATTAAAGAGTTACTTAGCGAGAAAGGAATGAGCCAATATGAACTGTCTAAAGTGACAGGTGTTCCTCAGTCGACTATTAGTATGATTTTGAACAAAAATGTAAAGACAATTAAAATTTCAACGCTATACGATATTTGTTGCGGATTTGGGATTGATCTAAGTGACTTTTTTAACACAGATATTTTGAAAAATAACAATCTGGATGATTAAAGGATAGGAATTTTATAGTATAGATATTTGAACCCTAAAGTTCATGTTAATAAACATAATTTATCTACACTGATTCATGCAAAAAAACAGAGTTTAGCTCTGTTTTTATAATTATAGAAAGGATTAATTTCTGCTACCATAATTCTGTGATTAAATCTTTGGAATATGATTAATATAAACAAAAAATGAGGTGAGTCGCTAGGCTCGCCGTTCGTTACTGGAATGAGTTTAGTTTCCTAAATGATTTTCAGTGACGGAAGGCAGGAAGAATGTTGGCTGGCACTAGTTAAAAATATGAATTTAAACAAAAAAAGAAAGCAGAGCGAGGCTCGGCAGACGGCTTAAGGCAGGCGCATAGAGATATTATAAACGAAAGTGAATTTTCCTTTCCGACATTTTAAAAAAAATTAACAAAAAAGGATAATACTTAGATTATCCTCATTCGATGTAGTATGACAGCAGAAATCAAGAGATTTTTCTTGTAGTTTCTTTGTTTCAGGTTCCCGATAGAGGTTCCTCATTGGTGGTTCTGAAACGGAGAAAATACTGAAAAAGAATTGATTTGTGCGGTGACAAGCTAGACAAAGCCTTCAGGCTGCGTCAGCTTATTAAAACAAAGCAGTTCGCCAAGTTTTAGGCTAAAACTATATATGATTTTATTCTATATATATAATATATTTATAACATATAATAAGGGGGCAAAGAAAAAAGACCGGAGTGAACCGATCTTTTTTTATTTTAAAGATGAACTTATTATGGCATACTTGAGAGTTTATTGATAAGATTTTGAATTTCTTTGTATGTCTTATCTGTGTTCTCAGCGGCCTTAGCAACATTTGCTTGCTCTTCCTTTGTTCTGTCTTTCTCTTCATCATCTTTTTGTTTCTTTGTCTTGAGGCTCTTTGGAACTGGAGTGCCACCTTTGCCCATGCCACCAACAGCCTGGAAGAATGTCTTAATCTCGTCGGCATCTCCTCTCTTCTTCATGCCTTCATAAGCATCTGAAGCTCCAGAAAGTTTTCCGACAGTCTTGAATCCAAGTTTTGAAACATCTAAAACAGCTGTTCCGAATGCTTTTAATCCAGCTCCTGCATCCCATTTTCCTGAAGCATCGGTCTCTTTTCTTGCTCCAAAAGGAACAAGCGCAGCATCTAATACTTTTGTAGCACCATGAGTAAATTTACCAAGTTTATTGGCACTACCACCCTTTCTGAATTGGTCATTATATTCAACCCTAGAAGTTTTCTTGATACTTTCTTTCTCTTTATCTGAAAGCTTTCTTCCAAGACGTGTCTCTTCAGCTGCTACATTATTATTGTAAATCTGGTTCTCGGTTTTTGCTCCCTGTAATTCTGCTCTACCTTCAGCACTAAACAATTTACCAAATTTTGAGTTGGCGATCCTCTTTCCGCCTTTAGAATTAGCAATCTTTGTTCCAAGAGCACTGGCTCCTTTACCAAGTCCAGCTCCGATTCCCTTAAGTACTGGGTTTCCTCCGCCCATTCTAGTAAATTTTGTTGCAAAGGTTGCAGCTTTCATTGTCTTTTGCAATCCCTTCGAAGCGAGGTCTGTCGTTGCCTTTCTTGTTTCTTCGCCGGTCTTGTTTGCATCTCCGGCGCCAATAAAGTCTGAGATCATTGAAATCAGTTTTGTGATCATTGCTAAGCCTGCAAGCATAATGACAACGTTCATTATATTATCAAGAATAGCAGTGTTAAAGAACGAAATTGTATTAAGGAATGGAAGTATCAAGAAGAATATATTCATTCCTATGATTGCTCCAAACGCCATGAGCGTATCTGAAATAAATTGTTTACGCCACTTCCCAAATGCATTTCCTCCATCAAGAGGTGCTATCCCAATGAGTGGAGGGAACACGAAGAATAGCGCTAATAGTTGTATCATTCTTACAATTAATCCAAATGTGACGTTTCCTAAAACTACTAAGAAAGCCACAATTCCTGCAAACCCAAGTAGGAAGTTAAATGTCCATAGATTGTAATAGTACCAAACTAAGCCAACATTATATTTTGAGAAACATTTAACATTGGCAAGCCCTACAAGCACCGTTGCGCTGTATGGTGATGTAAATGTTCCCGCGAGAACATAGCCTGCTTCTTTTCCTGCCTTAAAATTTACAGAATGTGAGGTTTTAAGTCTCAAGGCATTGCTAAATGCATAGTCTATCTGATTTGCTACATCTTCTTTTGCAGTTCCATCATTCGAACTAAAAAATACTCCAAAGTTATCCCAATTTCCATCCCCACTGCTTGATGTTGGTGCAGTGTATGATCCAATTCTTACTCTGTTACATTCATAGGCCGCTGTTTTAAACATAACACCTGAGAATGTTGCTGTGTTTGTATAAGCAACAGTTCCAAAGAAGTCATAATTTGAATATGTTTTTCCCCTCATGTCTGCTGCTGCATCTTCGCTTACACTTCCCTCAGTCTTGTTTGTTCCGATATAACCTGCTTGGAATACATTTCCAAACTCCTTCATATTCGAGTCAAAACCTGACACTGATGCTGATTGAGTACCTGTAATTTCATCTAATGTTTGTAATACAATTTGTGATAAATAAAGCCCAAAAACTGCTACTATTGGAACAATTGCCATAAGGGCAAGGGATTTTAAAGATGATCCAATAATTGCCATAGGATGCGATTTTTTAGCATCATAATTATAATGAGCTTTGATGATTGAGAATATCGTTGTGAGAACTAACAAGATGCATCCGAAAATCACTAATGACCAAAATACTGTAGTGAGTGATGAATATGCTGGGCTCTTGTCAATTCCCAAAATTCCTCTTACAAAGGAAACTACGATGTCCCCTTGCTGTTCAACTCCGTCTATATAGTAGACATCTAAGCCTGCGAGTTTCCTTATGAGGTATTGCAAGAAATCTAGGATACTCGCACAGCAGGTGTAAAGGAAATACATGATTTGTGGAATGAATGCAAAGAATCCGACGATAAAGTCTACTATTTTTTGAAGCCAACTTGATTTCAACATCATACTAATGCCATCAAACATATCACATACCTCCTTTTACTATATTTTTTTTAATTATATCAAATTCTTTTCTAAAAAACAACAATATCTTCATCTTTTCACCCCTTCTTTTTCAGAATCTCAATCAAAGTAGAGACTTCTCCCGCGGCTCTTGCAGATTGGTTTGCCGCATTTCTAATATCTTCAGTATGTTTCTTAGATACTGCCTTTGATCGTTTTTCTTTTTGTTTAGCGGTTGATAGATAGTAGTTTTCACCAGTCTCTATTGATGAAGTGTCCATTCCTATTGTTTTCATTAATGTCTGAGCCCCTGTCTTGACTTCTTCCCCAGCACCTGCTTCGGCTAGTTTGTCTAAGATAGGTTTAATTTGTTGTGAGCTTGCAAGGGCTTTGCCTAGGTTGCTTGCCACATCTGCAATATTTTGTCCAGCCCCCGCGAGAATTCGCTGTCCACCGGCAATCTTTCTTGCATTCACAAGATTTTTAATCTCTTTCTTTGAGAGAGCTCTCTTTTTGCCTGTTGTTTCGTCCGTTATTCCTTCTTCTTCAAGTTGTTTCTTGTATCTCATGTCTCTGCTGAAGATATCAACATCCGAAAATCCGCTGTATCTCATAAGCATTCTTCCTGGCATTGAATTTACTGCTTTGTAGATTGCTCCTTTCATATCAATGTTTTTATCTTTCTTTTTCTTGTCCTTTCGCGATCTTGTCTCAGGTGGGAGCAAAGCAAATCCATTGTTTCTTTTCTTTTCCATGCGGGCTTCGATTCCGTTCATTATTTTCTTGTTTACTCCGCCAGTCAAGGCGTATCTGCCAAGTTGAAGTCCAAGATTAGCTGTTTTAAGAGTCTTTGTCGCCGCTCCTACTGCGACATCTTTCATTCCTTCTCGCATATCTTTTCCCTCTTTCTCGAGGTCAGCAGCTCCTATAAATCCAGATACAAGTGAAACCATTTTACTAATTAAGGTCAACCCTGCGATTACTATAACTATATCGAAAAGCTTATCTAATATGAAGATATTAAAGAAAGATATATTTTCCAGAACTGGCAATATAAGGAAGAATAGGTTCATTCCTGCGACTGTTCCATATCCTGCTATAAAGTAGGACAAGAACTTTGATTTCCATTCTTTAAATCCATTGCCTCCGTCAAGAGGTGAAATTCCGATTACAGGAGCTTGAATTATAAATAAAACCACACAGATGATTAATCTCTTCATAAGCCCAAAAATTAGACTCAGCATCAGCATTCCACACGCAATTACTGCTGCAAATCCAACAATATAATTGACTATCCAAAGATTGTAGTAATACCACACAAGTCCGACATTGAATTTCGAGAAATGATCAACATTTATTAATCCTGCCGCAAATGCCGCACTTGGGCCGTAAGTTAAAGTCGAACCGATTACAGTTCCCGCCTCTGATCCTTTGATAGATAGAGTGTGCGAATTTGTCAGTGATAAGGTGTTGACGAAAGCAAAGTCAATTTGCGAAGCTACTACTTCCTGAATATCTCCTTCTTGACTTGTGTAAAATAATCCACAGTTATCCCAATATGAGTTCGCAACTCCATTTGTCGCCGTGTAATCACCGTTTCTAACTCTGTTTGCATCATGCGTTATCATCTCAAAGATTTTTCCCGAGAACGTCGTCATGTTTGTCCATTCTTTTACACCAAACATATCATAAGAAAAATAGTATGTTGTTGAAATTTCCGAACTATCATCCGAAACACTGTCACCATTTCGATTTACGTTAACCTTCTTTAACATACCCATGGCTTCGCTTTCATAAACCTTCGATATATTACTTGAACTAGATGGATTAGTTATCTGGTCAAGCGACTGCAGAATTACCTCAGACATGTAAACGCCAAATATAACCACAAGTGGTGTTATTGCCATAAGGGCAAGGGATTTAAGTGAATTCCCTATGATTTTTGTAGGCTGTGATTTAGCTTCATCGTAGTTGTAATGAGCCTTGATTATCGCAAATATTGTAGTCAAAACAAGCACTATTACACCAAAAATTATAAGTGACCAGAACACAGTGTTAAGAGCCGAATATGAGTTATTTATGCCAAGTATTCCTTCCACAAACTCCTTCAAAATATCTCCGCTCTTTGAAATATATTTTCCCGTGTCAACATCTTTTATATAGTAAACATCAAGGCCAATAAGCTTTCTAAGTACAAGCTGACCTAAATCAAGCAAACTTCCCATTGAAGTGTATAGGAAGTAAATACATTGAGGAATGAACGCAAAAAGACCAGTAATGATATCCATTACTCTGTCCCAGAAATTTGTTACTTTAAGTAGCAACCATGTCATTGCGTTCACCTCCTTTTATCTTTAACTTCTAATTGATGAGATAGCCGATCCTTTTCTCATTTTCAAAAGTCTTTCGGCTTGCAAGAATCCTTTAGCGTGAAGTTCTGCACATTCAGAGTCAATTCTTGCTCTTACTCTTTCTCTCTTCTCTGTTACAGTTCCACCCTTTTCTTTTTCTTCAAGGACTATTCTTCTACACATCGTCTGTAGGTCTGAGATAATTTGTTGCTCCCAACCTTTTCTCTTTTCAAGTGCATCAGCCTGAGCCGTTTTGCCAGCTGCTCTAAGCTCGGCTACTTTTGTATCTATTTCAGTAGCAGCTCCCGCTCTCATTGCATCTGCAGATGCACCCGTCAATGTTGAGAGACGTCTATTCTTCATCTCAGTAGTCATAGCGTCGATATCTTTGTTAAATACTCTTGTTCTCCATTTAACAATTTCTTCGCACATGTCCCTAACTTTTCTGTACATTATTTCACTGTTATTTTTGTTTTCAAGTTGTGCTTTTTGTCTATCTTTTGCATCCGCTTTTTCTTTGTCTTCTTTCTGCTTCTTTGTCATAAGTTTTGAACTAACACTGTCACCCTCTTGAGCAAGCATTGTTTGTCCAAATGTCTTGAATTCATCAACAAGTCCGCTGTCTTTGTCAAGTTTTTTCCAAGCCCCGCTCACACCTGTTACATTTCCAACAAGCTTAATTGTAGACCCTCCGATATCCATGAGCAATCCGCTCATTCCAGATCTCTTTGGTTTCTTCATTGCTGCATCATATTCTTCTTGTTTTGCAGCGCTAGTCTCTCTAAGCTGAGCAGCCCTATCAAGATGTTCACCCTCTCTAACAGAGTGTTCATTATTTGCTCTAAAGTCTTCGATAGCCTCAGATTTGAGTCTTTGGCGAGCCTCTCTCTTCCTTTCATCTTTTTGGTCGTCTGTCAGCGATGTGTCTGCGTCAATATCTGCATATGCCATTCTTTGAGCATATCTAAATCTCTTGTAGCTTGCCTCACGAGTTCTGTCTGAATCTGGAACAGTACTGCTTGTATCCATGTCAAAGTCATGTTCCTTGACATCGTCTACAGAGTCGCCTTCTGCCTCTTTATCATCAATGTATCTTGCGAAAGCATCTGTCTCTTTCTCGGATTGCTCATGCTCCATTGCAGCCATTTCTATATTAAGATCTGCCTCCTCCGAATCAGCTTTTGCCTCCGCTGCAAGATTTGTTAGGTAATCTTCATCTTGAGGTTTTCCATCTTTCTTTTTAAGGGTTTTAGATTTTCTGGTCTCTTTTAATTTTTTAATTTTAGCATCAACTTTCTTCTTTGTTTCGTACATCGCTTTTAATGTTGGGTCAAATTTAGCACCAACTTTAAGTGCAAAGTTGGCCGCTTTCATGGTTTTTTCTGCGCCCTTTGTTGCAAGAGCTTTTGCTTCTTTCTTTAAAGATTCTCCAGCACCCGCGGCATCTTCTCCTCCCGCCATAACAGAGACAATTTTAATAATCTCCTTGATGACAACTAGAATTGCAATTATTAAAACCATAGACATTAGGTTATTCAAAATATCGTATTGGAAAAAATATATCTTTTGGAATTCATCTAGCAAGAAATACGATAAATTAAGCCCCACAACTGCGCCATATCCCATAAGGGTATTTTTAATAAACTCAGACTTCCACTTACCAATAGCCGAATTATTATCAAGCGGTCCAATTCCAACAAATGTTGGATAAAGCATAAACAAGCATAATAGCTTAATCATTCTGCTAACCATTCCGAAGAAGATAGATCCGAAAACTGCAAGGCAAGCAATCATTCCTGCATATGCCACGAAAAAGTTATAAATCCACAAATTATAATAATACCACACAAGCCCAACATTATATTTCGAGAAACAACTAAAATTAATCGTCCCTATGTACCAAACCGCACTTCCAAAGTACGTGTAGGATGAAACAAGTGTTATAGATTCTGTCCCCAAAACTGAGGCAGTCTTATTTTCCTTTAAGCTTAAACAGTTTGCAAACGCAAAGTCAATCATATTTGCGACATCTTCTTTTCTGTCTTCTGCAGATTCAATTTCTGAAGTGAAGATACCTAAATCTGCCCACTTGAAATCATTTGTCCCGTGCGTTGTCGAAGTTGAAGCTGTAAACGATTCATGTCTAACTCGATTTGCATCTTTGCAAGAAATCTTGAAGAGTATTCCTGAGAATGTTGGCGTGTTAGTGTAAGATCGCGCTCCAAAAAAATCATATGAAGCGTAAGCTTCCTGTCCCGTCGCAGTCGTTCCTTTTTCAAAGAAGTCGGTATAATTTATACTCGAATTTTTGTACACATCTGCAACCTGAGTAGTGCTTGAATACGATGTTATTTGATCAAGTGCTTGTAGTAAAATGTTGGATAGGTAAACCCCAAAAATACAACAGATAGGGATTATTGCCATAAGAAAGAATGTCTTGACAGAGTTTGTTAAGATGGTTATTGGATTTGATTTTTGTGCGTCATAGTTATAGTGGGCTTTGATTATTGCAAAAATTGTTGTTATGACAAGCAGAATACATCCAAAAATAACTAATGACCAAAAAACGGTTGTCAGCGATGAATATCTTGTTCCCTTAGCAATTCCCAAAACTCCGTAGATAAAGTCAGATACAATATCTCCTGTTACAGCTTCGCCGTTCACGTAGTAAACGTCAAGCCCCGCAACCTTTCTAATAACGAATTGCATAAGATCCATTAAGCTTGCGCAGCAGGTATAAATGAAAAATAAAACTTGAGGAATAATAGCCAAAATTCCCGTAAAGAAGTCAGTTACTTTCTGCCAAACGCCACCTAACATAGAAAATGCTGTGCCCATATTCCTCCTATTGATTTTCATTATAGCAAACTTTTTCTTAAAAAACAAGAATTTATCATGATAAATATATATTTATAGTACAAAAAAGCTTTTTTAACCACATACTTTTAAATGATTGTTTTTTTAAAATTTTATGATATAATAGAACCAAGTACATTTTGGAGATTTATATGGAAGAAACAAAACAAATTGAGAAAGAGTCAGCAAAAAAAGACTCTAAAAAGCAAGAATTTATTAGATTTTTAAAGTTTACGCTGTTTTCGTGTAGCGCCGGAGTGATTCAAATCGGAGCTTTCACTCTGTTTAGCGAACTAGTTTTTCACGACGGGAACAACGAATATGGGCTGTCATATTTCATAAGTTTATTTCTGTCCGTCCTCTTTAACTTCACAATAAACAGAAAGTTCACATTCAAATCCGCGAGCAATGTACCAATCGCAATGCTCATGGTGCTTGGATACTACGCCGTCTTTACTCCACTTTCAATACTTTGGGGAATCGCTTTGGAAAAACAAGCTGGCTGGAACAAATATTTAGTACTTGCTATCACCATGGTTATCAACTTTGTAACGGAGTTTTTATTCACAAGATATGTTGTATTTAGAAAGTCAATAAACACTCAGCCTTCAAAGAAAAAAGTGGACAAGAAACAGGAAAATCAAAATGCTGAAAAAGATAAAGAAAAATTATCAAAAATAGAAGAAAAATCGGATAAAGAAACAACTGAAAATACAGAAAAACCAAGCATATGCGGGGAAATTGAAAATGAATAAGTTTTATAGAACAATAAAATTAATCGGCGAAGACAACTTCAAAAAGCTTCAAAATTCTAACGTTTTGCTTGTTGGAGTCGGAGGAGTCGGAGGATATGTAGCAGAAGCACTTATCCGAGCTGGACTTGGATCTCTTACAGTTGTTGATAACGACGTTGTTTCAGAAAGCAACATTAACAGGCAAATCATAGCTCTTACTAGCACAGTTGGAAGAGTTAAGGTTGAAGTTGCAAAAGAGCGCCTAAATCTTATCAACCCCGATGCAAAAATTACGACCATTCAAACTTATGTAACACCTGAAAACATTGAAGAGTTGCATATTGAAAACTATGATTATGTAGTAGACGCCATAGATTTTGTCCCTGGCAAACTCGCAATAATTTGTGAAGCAAAGAAAAAGAATATTCGAGTTATCTCTTGCATGGGAACTGGCAACAAAATGCATCCAGAGATGCTGGAAATAGCAGATATATCTAAAACTTCGGTATGTCCTCTTGCAAAAAAAATTCGCCAAGAGCTTTCAAAGAGAAAATTAAAGGGGGTGAAAGTCCTTTTCACCAAGGAAAGCCCTGTGAAGAATGAAATTATCGAAAACAATAAACGCGTTCCTGCGAGCATGTCCACTGTTCCACCAGTTGCAGGTTTGCTTATCGCTAATACTGTTATCCTAGACATAATTCAAGACTAAAAATGCTTTAAGTTTGTGGAAAAAAGTTTGAAAATAAAAAAACTTTCTAAAGACGTAAACTTGAAAATAAAAAACAATAGAGCTGCTAGAAGCTCTATTGTTTTTTAATATCCTAAAATTTTATATTCCCATCATTTTTCTATTTCATATTCTTCGTTAGTACTCTAAAAATTTTCCTACTTCATCAAAATCAATCTCACGCTGATCTTTTGATTTTAAAGTAAACTGACATGAGGAGAGTTTCTTTCTCTCAAGAACAAGCCTCTTCCCATTCTGCATTTTGTACTCTAATCCCTCACAGAATTTGCATTTTTCACATCTGCTTCCAAAAAACTCTTTGAAAGGGCAATGCTTAAGGGTCATGTACTCGTCTCTCCCCTTTGCGAACATGTATAGATTAACATTTGATGAAAAGCTAGTCAAGTCAGAGGGTTTCAGCTCTTTTGATAAAATTATATCCTTCACTCCCATTTTTTCATAAAAATCTACGCTAAAATTATTAAAAATATTTAGTCCCATGCCAATAATTGTTTTATTTGCATCCATTAATTCAAGAGCATAATAATTATTTGCAACAATTCCAAGCGTATTTGCATTTTTTAATATATTTTTAATAAATAGAATGTCTTTTTCATTTGCAAAAATTGGCAAGTCTAAAAATCCCTCTTTATCCGATTTTTCGCAATATGCAGCGAATTTAATTATTTCATTTAAATCAAATTTATTTGGTGAAAAAATAATTTTATTTGTTTTATCCTTTATTTCATTAAATTTACTAATATTTTCGATTTTTATCAAATTTTCAGAGCATTTTTTTGATTTTTTCTCGAATTTTATTTCAATTTTTTCGTCGTTTTCTTCGTAATTATATTTCTTTAATAATTCATTAATTAATTTTTCGACGCAAACTCTGCGCATATTGTTGATTTCTGATTTTCTCGCAAAAATTTCATCGATTTCCACAGACAAATTTTCTAATTCAAAGGGAGTGTCCTTAAGCTTTGAAATCTGCTCGTAAATTGCATCATAGTTAAGAGGTTGACTCTTGGCTCTTTCAAACACGCTTTCACTTAGTACACTTGCTTTCTTGTCCTTACACTTGAAGATAAGCTTAGCTTTTTCACCTTCTCTCGCAATAAACCTTGCCTCTATCTTTAATTTTCTCTGTGCGGAAAGAAGTCTTTTTTCATTCCCCGAATCAAGCGTGAGATAGACATCGCATCCATTTTCTATTTTTGAAGTGGTTGTAATCAACTGATCTCTTCCCTTTAGTTTTACATCCCCCACGCCAATTGAGCCGACTTCTCTCCCGTTTTTTATAAACTTCAGTCCGTCGCCTGCATGAATCTCATAATTTGATGAGATGTTTACAATATTAAATCTTTTCCCAGATTCAAATTTTGTTACTTTCCCAATCTTTATTCCCTTGTGCCCTTGGATTTCAGAATAAATGATTTTTTCACCCTTAAGATATCCTTGAGCATAGTCGCCCCTGTTGAAAACTTTCTTTAAATCAGTTATATCTTTCTCTGTAAAGGCAAAGTTATTGTCAATCGCCTTTCTATATGTCTGTACGCACTGTGCAACATATGCAGATCTTCTAGCTCTTCCTTCAATTTTAAAGCTCATAACTCCTGCATCTGCTAAATCCTTCAGACTAGGCAGCATACAAAAATCCTTTGTTGAAAGAAGATAGCCTTCTTTTTTGCCAAGTTGCCCTTCAATTTCATAGGGAAGTCTGCAAAATTGCTGGCACTTGCCTCTATTCCCACTGTTGCCAGTTAACAGCGAGCAAAGATAACAGTTTCCCGAAAAAGCAACACAGAGTGCACCTTGAATAAAGTATTCAATTTCAAGTTTTGTTCCATCGTGAATTCTTTTAATTTCACTGAGCGGAGTTTCCCTTGAAAGAACTATCCTTGTAAATCCAAATTTTTCCGCAAACTTAGCACCCTCAAGGTTATGGATCCCCATTTGAGTGCTTGCGTGAAGCACCGCTTTTGGAAAATACTTTTTAATGTTACATGCGAGGCCTAAATCCTGAATTATAAAGGCGTCCACGCCAACATTAAGTGCTAACCTGACTAAATTAAGAGCGACCTCCATTTCGTCGTTTTTTATTAAAATATTGAATGTTAAATATACTTTTACATCAAAAAGATGTGCATATTGCACGATTTCTTTAAGTTTATCTAAATCAAAGTTTTCTATATTGCCTCTGGCATTGAAATTTTGAAGACCTAAATATATTGCGTCCGCGCCCGAGTTTATTGCAGCATAAAAGCTTTCAGTATTCCCTACAGGAGCGAGTAATTCTAAATTGTTGCTTTTTTCTCTGTTCATATAAATATTATAACTTCACTCTCCGCATTTTGCAAGAAAAAACAGATAATTACCCCTAAAACATTTAAAAATAGCAAAAACTCGGCGAAGTGCCGAGTTTTTTTTATTAAAATTTTAATTCATTGAATGCGTCCGCGTCTTTCTGTTTCTTTAAGCATACTTATTTCCTCATAAAAAGTCTTCATCTTCTGTCTCTCCTTTTCATATATAGCTTTGTCATGGTGCCCCCGTCAAGATTCGAACTCGAAATCCCTGATCCGAAGTCAGATGTGATATCCATTTCACCACGAGGGCATATTAAATTTTCAGAATTTTTGGAAAGGGAACTCGTTAGACCCCCAAACAGTCTCTCCGTAGGCAGAGGACTATTTTTGTTCGCCCTATATATTTTATTATATCATTTTTACTTTGATTTTTCAATTATTTTTAAAAAGAAGTTCAAATATGTGCTGTATTTAATCGGAAATTATTATGATTATCATTCAATTTCACAAATCGATTAGTAGATATATATTATATATACTCCAATTTATTTGTTAAAATAAGTATTTTGTGTTACAATAAGTTTGAATAGATAAATAAGGAGAAAAAATGAATAAGAAACTAACAAAAAGTCTTATTTTCGGTTTGCTACTTGGGTTTTTAGCATGGGGGTGCGGAGTTGCCCTTGTTGTATTTACTCAAGAAAACGGAAAGTTTGACACAAAAGCGCTATTTGACAAAATATCTTTAATTCTGTTAGCGATAGGATTTGTTGCAGGACTTGCTCTTCCATTCCTTAAAAAGTCAAAACCTTCAAGTTCCGCTGGAGAAAAGAGAGGAAAGACCGCGACCGGATCAGAGTTTGATCTTCACTATGACGCTCACTTTATGACAGATAAAGAACTATACTCATCAGTGGGATTAATTAACTCAACATGGAAAGACCTTCCTTCCTTGAAAAATACTGGTCTTGTTGTTAGAAATCAGTATAAAAACGGAAGATACGAAGTAACAATGAAAGACGAAATCCACTGTCTTGTAATTGGTACTACTGGGTCTGGTAAAACTTCCATGATTATCAATCCTTCTATCAGAATTTTAGCTCACTCAGCTGAAAAACCTTCTATCGTTGTAACTGACCCTAAAGGAGAGCTTTACGAAGCACATGCGGAAGCTTTGAAGAAAGAGGGATATAAGGTTGTTGTATATGATTTGGATAATCCATTCGTATCGTCTCGTTGGAACCCAATGGAGAGATCATTTAACCTCTATCAAAGAGCTATGCACATTGGCAAGGAAGCAAAGATCTATCGTCAGTGCACACCAGAATCTGTAGCAAAGAAGAAAATCGAAGGTGAAACGTATGGTGACGTTTGGTATGAATTCCGCGGAATCGCCTTCCCTAATGAAGAGATGTTAAAGACTGAGCTAGCTTCAGTAAAGCAACAATTAATTAACGATGCATACTTTGATCTCCGTGGAATAGCTGCCGCTGTTTGTCCAGTTGATCCACAAACACAAGATAAAACTTGGGAACAAGGTGCTCAGGATTATCTATATGGTATCATGCTTGCGATGTTGGAAGACTCACTTGACACAAGACTTGGGGATATGAGACTTACAGTTGATCAGTTCAACTTCTACAATTTATATAAAATTTCCAACAAACGTGATGCGGACCCTGACAATCCATTTGGCTCACTTAAAAAATACTGCGCAGGAAGACCTGTGAAATCTGACGTTTCTTCACTGACTTCACCTGTTATTAACAACGCAGCAAATACAACAAAATCTTATCTCGGTGTTCTTGCTGGTAAAATTTCTAGCTTGATGCAAGATATGGGTATCTGCTATGCAACATCTGGTTGTGATATCAATTTTGAAGACTTTGTTAAAGAGCCAACAATCTTCTTTATTAAGTGTCCTGACCACAAAAAAGAAAGACACCCACTTGCAACAGTTTGTATCGCACAGCTTTACAGAGCTTTGGTTGACTTAGCTAACGGAATGCCTGGAAAGAAATTAAGCAGACACGTATACTTCTTACTTGATGAGTTCGGTAACTTGCCTGTTCTTCCAGATTTCGCAACTATGGTCACAGTCGCTCGTTCAAGAAATATTCTCTTCGAAATCATCGTTCAATCTTATGCACAGCTTGATACAAAATATGGAAGAGATATTGCTGAAACGCTTAAAGGTAACTTTAACGCACAGATATTCCTTGGAACTGACGATCAGTCAACAAAGGAAGCATTCTCAAAGGCTTGTGGAGAAATTCAATTGACATACGTTGAAAAATCTAAATCTTCAAGCAAAGGAAAAGATCCAAACAGTGCAAGTAGTAGTGAAAGCGAGCAAATTCAGAGAACAACACGTCCTCTTATCGATCCTCTCGAGCTCAGTCAATTGCCTTTCGGAACAGGAATTGCGAGATTATTCAGACTCCCACCTATCAAAACTCATTACGATCAATTCCACAAAACAGCTGAATTTATTAAGATTAAATCAGAACAGCCTGTTGGAGTATCCAAGAGCTTAGACGAAAACAAAGTATTCTTCGATATTGACAAGCGTAATGAAATAATTTTCGGACGTCCAAGACGTTGGGATAACATGTAATTAATTTAGTTAAATTATTACTTATAAACAAAAACTCTACGAAAAAAGTAGAGTTTTTTTAACAATATTTTCTCTCTTCGCATAAATGAAAGAGAGGTAGAAATGGAATACAATGATAATATTTTTCCAACGTTGGAAGACTATGAAAAAATGGCAAAGGCTTACTCCTCTGCACTTCAACAAAAAGGTTTTGTTTTTGTTAAACTAGCAGAAGAAGATTACTCTTTTTTGCTGGATGAAATTTTTGAGATATATTTCAAATTACGTGCAAGTTATCGCTTTTTAAATGGATTCTTAGATAGCAATCGTTTTCTTGACCTAACAAATAGTCAGATTGAAAAGTTGAGGGATATGTTTAAATATACTAAAAATCGTGGCTTTCAGGTGCGTGTTAACAGAACAAAGTGTTTCCTCAATTCAATATCTTTGGAGGCTAAATTACTATATAAATTAAATGAATTGGCACAAAAAAGTGAGCAATATGATGCGATTTCAAAAATTGCAAACGACAGAGTAATACTATCGATTGAAAACTATGCAGTACATGGCACTTTTGCAAACACCAACAATCTATCTTACAATTAAAACAAAAAAGTATCTTAATTTGCTTTTATAATCTTGGTTTTTATGCTAAAATTAGATATATAGAGGTAAAGTATGGAATACAAAGATTTTGTTTATAAAGTTGATGCGTATAACGGATTTGTTGAACTTAGAAGAGTTCTCAATGATCTTCTTGAAAACAGCGAAGACAGAAGCAAATTTGAAGATGCTTGGGCTGAGGTCGGAGCTCTTGCCATGTCAGGAAATCCTATCGCACAGGACATTGTAGCATATTATTATAAAAATGGAATAAATGGTTTTCTTCCTGAAAACTATGATTTATACATGAAATGGTCTATTCTTGCTGCGGCAAATGGAAATGAGTTCGCAATTGAAAAATTACAATTCTTCCTCAATTATGCCTTCCAAGAGCTTATTACAGAGGAAAATCTTCAAAAGATTTTGGCTAGAAACGAAATCGATGAAAATAATTATTTCTACGTAATAGGAAACCTTCTCTGCGAAGGCTTAGTCGATGAAATGCACATTAACGCAAAAGACCTAGTAGAAGAAAAAAGCGGAATTGTAAAGTATACACCAGAAAGACTCCGTGTGTACAAAAGAGAGCTCGAAAAAGCCCTCCCAAGAATTTTAGACTACTTACTGGCGTAATTCCTCCCCACTTTAAATATCATATCAATCAAACCTTCCCAAGGTTTGATTTTTTTTAACACCAAGCTTGTTTGAATAAGTTTTAATACTTCATACTTCACGACATAGCTATATTCCTTCATACTGAGTGGCACATTGCCACGAACTGGTCCGTTTGGAGAGATATTAATAAAAAAACATATTTCACGGCATTGTTTTATGCCGTCATACCGACTGGAGCAGAATTCGTCAGAATGTCGCGAAATGGAGTGT
>CALCWV010000006.1 GCA_937907645.1 uncultured Clostridia bacterium | reverse complement strand
GAGTATTCGCCAATCTTGATTTTCTCGTCTAAAATCTGCGTTTCTGGGGTTATAATATCCTCGTTAAGAGCGGGTGCATAGACTAAAATTGGCTTAATGCATGATCCCGGCTGACGCTTTGTTTCTAGTATTTTGTAAACGCTGCGGCCAAGATAAGATGTTATTCCGTGAGTGCGATTGTCAAGAGTTAGTCCCGCATAGTCGCATCCGTTAAAATCCACGTTTTTAAGAGATTCGCTGAGCTTTTTCTGTTCGTCTGCGTCTTGATAGGTGTATATTTTGTATCCTGCAAGTGCAATCTGTTTAGCTGGGATATGTAGAATTTGACGTGCCTCATCTAAGCAACTTTCAGTGTATGAATTTAGCTTATTTGATTTGTGCTTTGATATCTCCAATTTTAAGGGAGCGGCTGCCGCCTTTTGATATTCAATTTCGCTTATTTTTTTGTCCTTAAACATCTCTTTTAAGACTATATTTCTTCGTTTTTTTGAATTTTCAGGGTGGTTAATTGGAGAATATTTTGAAGGCGACTTTATCATTCCTGCGAGCATGGAACTTTCTTCAAGAGAGAGCTTGTTAGCTGGCTTTGAAAAATAGTACTCGGCGGCAGAGTCTATCCCATAGCAATTATTTCCGAAGTAAATAACATTGAGATAGGTTTCAAGGATATCCTCCTTATCCATAACGTTTTCCATTTTCTTAGTCAGAATAATTTCCTTGATCTTCCTTTTAAGCGTTTTTTCTGAAGAGAGGTGAGTGTTTTTGATAAGCTGCTGGCTTATCGTTGAAGCTCCCTGCGAAAATGACCTGTTTTTTATATTGTTGAAAGTTGCCGAAACAATTCTTTTGGGGTTGACACCTTTGTGGTTATAAAAATCCTTATCTTCAATTGAGATGAATGACTGATAGACGTATGGAGGAAGCTCTCTTAGCTTTACAGTTTTTCTTGAAAAAGAGTTTTCTTCCTCGATCCTCTTATTTTGGTTGTCAAAAATAGAAATTTGCAGCTGCGCTATAGTTAAAACATCGGTGTTTAGAGGAATATCCTTGTATTTTATAACATTTGAAAGCAAATATGATCCTCCGAGGAAAGCTCCAAAGAGGATAAGAGCAAGTGACGAATAAGCTATTACTTTGACAATTTTCTTCATTTATCATATTATGTCCACTTATATTTCAAAATATTTGTAAAAATCGACAAAATTTATTGTTAAAATTTAAAAATTTTAGTATAATCTAAGTGTTATGAAATATCACATAGTTACATTTGGCTGCCAAATGAATGTACATGATTCGGAGAAGATCGCAGGGATTCTTGAAGAAAAGGGTTATGAGGTTACAGACAAGAAGGAAGATGCGGACATAATCGTCTTCAATACTTGTGCAATTCGTGAGGGTGCAGAAGATAGAGTTTTTGGAAATGTAGGGGCACTCAAAAAGATGAAAAGGGAGCGTCCAAGCCTTATTATTGCTGTTTGTGGATGTATGACACAAAAGCAGGAAACAGCTGAAAAAATGAAAGCGAAATTCCCATTTGTTGACATAATCATGGGAACTTTTAACATGACAAAGCTCAGCGAATATATCGATAGAGTTAGGGAGCAGAAAAAACGTCTATTGGAGTTATATGAAGAGGGTGACATCGATGAGCTTCTTCCATATAAGAGAACAAGCGGGGATAATGCTTGGGTGAATATCATGCAAGGGTGCAATAATTTCTGCACCTATTGTATCGTTCCATATGTTCGTGGAAGAGAAAAGAGTAGAGAGGAAGAGTCTATATTAAAAGAAATTAAAGAGTTAGTCGCAACTGGACAGTACAAGAAAATAACGCTTCTTGGTCAGAATGTTAACTCTTATGGAAAAGACTTAAAAGAGCCTGTTTCTTTTGCTAAACTACTCAGCGACATCTGCAAAATTGAAGGAGATTTTAAAATCTGGTTCATGACCTCTCATCCAAAGGACTTAAGCGACGAAGTTATCGATGTAATCGCGAAAGAAGACAAGATTTTGAAGGATATTCATCTTCCAGCTCAGAGTGGAAACAACAGAATTTTAGCTTTGATGAACAGAAAATATACAAGAGAGAAATATCTTGAAATAATCGATAAAATTAGAGCGAAAATTCCAAATTGTAGAATAACATCCGACTTCATCGTTGGCTTCCCAACAGAAACTGAAGAAGAATTTAATGATACATATTCACTAATCGAACAGGTGAGATATGACAGCATTTTTGCTTTCATCTATTCTCCAAGAATTGGAACAGTCGCAAGCAAAATGGAAGGTCAGATTGACGAAAAAGTTAAGCATGAGAGGGTAAACAAATTGCTTAAACTTGAGAAAAAGATACAAAAAGAGGACAACAAAAAATGAGCACACCAATGTTTGATCACTACAATATCATAAAAGAGCAATACAAGGATTGCATAGTCTTTTATCGCCTTGGTGACTTTTATGAAATGTTTAGTGACGACGCAGTGCTTGCTTCAGGACTTTTAGAACTTACACTGACAGCTCGCGCTGGGGAAAAGATGTGTGGAATTCCATATCATGCAGCTGAAACTTACATCGCAAAGCTCATAAATCTTGGATATAAGGTTGCAATTTGCGAGCAACTGACCGAAGCTGAGCAGGGCAAGAGAGTGGAACGTGACGTCGTTAGAGTTATCACCCCAGGGACAGTCACTGAAGAATCTATTCTTGAAGAAACAAGAAATAACTACATCATGTGCATTTATGCCCAAGACGGGAAACTTGGAGTGTGCTATAGCGATATAACAACTGGCGAGTTCAAATGTCAAGACTTCGACGAAGAAATTGAAACAAACCTTACGGATGTTTTGTCTAGAGTTATGCCTAAGGAAGTGATCGGAAACGATGAGGCGGGTGAGATTTATAGTAACCTTGCAATCCTAAGGACAGGCTCTTTTCCAAAATTTTCAGAGTACTACAACTGGGCTTTTGGAAGTGATAGATGCGACAAAAATTTGAAGAAACAGTTTGGCGAAAACTACGAAAAAGTCTTTGAAATAGGAAAAAAGACATTAAAAATCTCTGCTGGAGCTTTGATTGAATATCTTAATGAAACGCAAAAGAGATTGATGAAAAATATCAATAAAATTGAGATTGTTAGAAAAGACAATTTCATGACTTTGGACATCAACACAAGAAGAAATCTTGAACTAACAGAGTCTGCTCGTGAAAGGAAGAAATATGGCTCACTTTTGTGGCTCTTAGATAAGACAAAAACTAGCATGGGCGGAAGAAAAATGAGAAAAATTTTCGACGAGCCTTTGCTTTCATCAAAATTAATTAATGAAAGACTGGACTGCGTTGAAGAAGTATATAAGAAAATTCTTCTTAGAGATAGACTTTCTGAAGAGCTCTCTCAAATAAACGATATCGAGAGATTGTCAGGGAAGATCGCTTATGGAAATATATCTCCAAAGGAAATGATCGCACTTAAGAAGTCACTTATAGTGCTTCCAAGACTCAAAGAGATCCTTGCAAACGCAACAAAACTCAGTAAGTTTGCAGACGGAATAAAAGAATTTGGACAGATTGTCGATCTTATTGAAAATGCTATCGTCGACGATCCACCAGCGAATATGAAAGACGGGGGATATATCAAAAAAGGATTTAACACTGAACTAGATAATCTCCGCTCTATGAGGGATAACGCTGAGGGTTGGAAGGATGATCTTGAAGCCAAAGAAAAGGCGGAAACAGGAATCCCTAGTTTAAAAATTAAATTCAATCGTGTTTTTGGATATTTTATCGAAGTAAATAAGAAAGATTCCGACAAAGTTCCTCTATACTATGAGAGGAAACAGACTGTTTCTAATAACGAAAGATATATCACAGAAGATCTAAAACACCTTGAAAGACAGATTTTAAGCGCAAGTGAGGATTCAATTAAGCTTGAAAGTAGGATTTACTCAGCCATCAAAGAAGCTTTGATGGATCAAATTCAGGCTTTGCAGATAACAGCAAGAACAATTGCCGAGGTTGACTGTATTTTATCTTTAGGACTAAGCGCAGTTAAGCATAATCTTGTTAAGCCAACAATCAACGCAAGCGTTAAAGATATAAAAATCGTTGGAGGAAGACATCCGGTTGTTGAAGCTTTTATGAAAAGCAATACTTTTATATCGAATGATACTTACTTAGACAGTGCAGATGACCGAATTATGGTCATAACTGGGCCAAATATGGCTGGAAAGAGTACATTCATGCGTCAAGTTGCTCTTATAACATTCATGGCTCATATCGGCTCTTTTGTATCTGCTACAAGCGCAGAGATTTGCCTAACTGATCGAATTTTTACAAGAGTAGGGGCAAGCGACGATTTGACATTTGGCCAAAGTACTTTTATGGTTGAGATGAGTGAAGTTGCCAACATCTTAGCCAATGCAACAAACAAGAGTCTTATAATCCTCGATGAAATCGGAAGAGGAACATCAACTTTTGACGGACTAAGCATTGCTTGGGCAGTTGTAGAGCATATTTCTAAGAAAGGTCTTGGCAAAACGCTATTTGCAACGCACTATCATGAGTTAACAGAACTTGAGGGAGTGCTTGACGGAGTTAAAAACTACAAAGTTTTAGTCAAAGAGCTCGACGACAAAGTTGTTTTCCTACACAAAATTGTTAGAGGTGGAGCAAACAAGAGCTTTGGAATTGAGGTTGCAAGACTTGCAGGCGTTCCAAAAGAGGTGCTTGATAGGGCGAAAGAGATTAGTAAAAACTTAGAAGCCGTAAATCAAAAGCTAGACCTTAACATATTCAAGGAAAATAAGCAAAAGGCGGAGGATAACAGCAAGCTTGCACAAAGCGTTTTGGCAATTGTGAAAGACATTGATATTAACAGAATTTCGCCTATGACAGCGTTTGACATTTTAACAGATCTTGTGAACAAGACAAAACAAGGAGAGTAGTAAATGAAAATTAATCTTTTAGATTCTAAAGTATATAACAGAATTTCAGCCGGGGAGGTCGTGGAGAAGCCAGCATCAGTTGTAAAAGAGATGGTGGAAAACTCTATCGATGCAGGGGCGACGAAGATAACTGTTGATATCACTGGCGGAGGAATTAAAAAGATTGTTATATCCGACAATGGATGTGGAATTGAAAAGGAAGATGTAAAACTTGCTTTCATGCCACATGCAACGAGTAAAATAAAAAATGTTGAAGACTTAGATAATATCATGAGTCTTGGATTTAGAGGAGAAGCTCTTGCAAGTATAGCCTCTGTTTGCCACGTGTTCATGTCATCGAGAACAGCTGAAAGCGAAACCGGATATTGTATCAGCATTGACGGAGGAGAGTTCAGTGAGGTTAAGGAAATTGCAAGAAACAAGGGAACAACACTTGAAGTTAGCGACCTGTTTTATAACACACCAGTTCGAGCAAAATTCTTGAGAAAAGAAAAGACGGAAGAGGGCGAAATAACGCATCTTATTCAAAAATTTATGCTCGCTCATCCGGAGATTTCATTTACATATATTGTTGACGGGAAACAGGTGTATAACACAATATCGGGTGAGTTGTCTGACATAATATATACAATATATGGAAGAGAAGTTTATGACAACTTAATAAAAATTGATTACACAGAAGATGAAATTTCGCTTAAAGGATACATTGTATCTCCAAAGCTTTCAAAGCCAAATAGAACTTATCAAACTCTGTTTGTAAATAACAGATATGTAGAAAATTATCTTGTTTCAACATGTATTCAAGGCATATATGAGCCATTTTTAATGAAGGGGAAATTCCCAATTTATGTGCTTAATATTTTAATGCCAGCTGGCAGCGTAGATGTTAATGTTCATCCAACAAAGAAGGAAGTTAAGTTTGAAAATCCAAATGCTATCTTTGGATTTATTCGCCGTGCTTTGGACAATGCACTAGCTGGATCAGACAGAATTGCAACTTTAGATTTATTTGATGAAGATGAAACTCCAAATGAAATAACAACGCGTTTTAATCATGTTGAAGTTTCAAAGATTGAGCCACTTTCAGCAACAGAGGGCAGCTCTTATAGGACAAGTAGAGATACTGAGCTTATGAATCAGTCGTTGGAAAGCATTATTTCCAAGAGTGTTTCAGGTGAGAAGATTGAAGAAAAGGATATTAAGCCAAATATTTATCCTGATTTTTCTTCAATTTCACTAAATAAGCCAGAAGGATCGAATAGTGCAAACTTATTCTTCGACCAAAGCGGGGAAAAACACACTTTTGACCAATATAAACATGAAAATAGGGAAAAATTGTTCAAAGATTCTCTTAAGGAAGAATTAAAAATCGTTGGAACAGTTTTTAACACATATATTATCGTCCAGCATCTTGATTCGATATATCTAATCGATCAGCATGCTGCTCATGAAAGGCAACTTTTTGACAAGCTCGTTAAGGGAACGGAAAGTCAAAAAGTAATTAAGCAATCTCTCTTAGTTCCATTCACTTTCAAAGTAAATGAAAAAGAGAAGGAATTAATTGAAAATGCAAAGCCTATTCTTGATGATTTAGGATTCGATATTGCTGGTCACCCGGACTCTTTTGATATTCTTAGCATCCCTATGATTTTGCAAGATATTAATCTTAAGGATTTTATCGATTCAATCCTTATGGAAGGAGTTACATGGTACAAAAAATCCAGTCAGATTATAAAAGACAGACTTGCTCAAAGTGCGTGCAAGCACGCAATCAAAGGTGGAGATGCCATTTCAATGGAAACTATAGTTGACTTAGTTGACAACATGAAAAAGGGAATACTTCTTTGTCCTCATGGACGACCAATTATGGTGGAAGTTACAAAAAAAGATTTTGAAAAGTTATTTAAAAGAATAATTTAATGAAGAAAGTTGTTATTATTTTAGGACCGACAGCAGTTGGAAAAACAGATATTGGAATAAGTCTTGCCAAAAAATTTAATGGCGAGATTATTTCTGCTGACTCAGTTCAAATATATAAAGGGCTTGATATCGGATCTGCTAAGATAACAAAAGAGGAAATGGACGGAGTTCCTCATCACTGCATAGATATGCTTCCGCCTCAGAGTGAGTTTAGTGTTTATGAGTTTGTAACGCTCACAAAGCAAAAAATAGACGAGATTATAGCTAAAGGAAAGCTCCCTTTCATTGTTGGAGGCACAGGGCTATATATCCGTGCGCTTCTTGGCGGATATGACTTTGGAGGAACGGGCAAGCAAGCAGACTTTAGGAGCAAGCTTGAAGAAGAGGCAGATAAGGATTTGTCCGCACTTTATGAAGAGCTTAAAAGGAAAGATCCCGCAAGAGCGGAGAAGATTAAGTCCACAGATAGAAAAAGGATCATAAGGGGACTTGAAATTGCCGAGTTTGGAAGTGCTCCGCAGACAGAAAATGTTGAAATTAATCCTCTTGTTATTAATTTATCTATGGATAGAGAAAAACTCTATGAACGAATTAATTTAAGAGCTGAATTAATGGTTAAAAATGGGTTAGTTAATGAAGTGAGAGAGCTCCTTCGCCAAGGCGTTACAAAAGAATCTCAATCAATGAAGGCAATTGGATATAAGGAAGTTATAGATTTTCTAAACGGCGAATATGACGAGAAGAGAATGCTTGAATTAATTCAGCAGCACTCAAGAAACTATGCAAAAAGGCAAATGACATTCTTTAGATCTGTAAAAGAGGCAAAAATTGTTGATGCAAGTGACAAAGAAAAAACTATTGAAGAGATTTCAAATGATATAAAGGGGTGGCTAAAATGACAATTAGCGAATGTGAAAAAAAATTAGAGGGGAAATTTAAAGAGCTTGAAGATATTTCTTTTTATAATCAAAAGAAAGTTTTAAGAGCTTTCCAAGAGCACAGGATTTCTGCGCAGCACTTTGCTGGAACAACTGGCTATGGATATGACGATATCGGCAGAGATACACTTAGAAAGGTTTATTCAAGTGTTTTTGGAACGGAGGATGCTATTGTTTCGCCACTTATCACATGCGGCTCGCACGCAATTTCCACTGTACTTTTCGGCTTGCTTCGTCCGGGCGACACTCTTCTTTCAATTTCAGGCAGTCTATATGACACGCTTCAAGACACGCTCTATGGCAAAGGGAATGGTTCTTTGGAAGATTTAGGAATTAAATATGAGCAAATTGAAATGATTGAAGACGAGTTCGATATTCCAAAAATCGTTGCTAGGATAAAAGAAGTTCGCCCAAAAGTAATCTTTGTTCAAAGATCAAGAGGATATTCTTCAAGAAAGGCTCTTTCATGTGAAAAAATGCGAGAAGTTTTCTCTGCTATTAGGAAAGAGTACAAGGAAGGTTTTATTGCCGTTGACAACTGCTATGGCGAGTTCGTAGAAAAATATGAGCCTACTGAGGTCGGGGCAGACGTTATCGTCGGATCGCTTATAAAAAATCCTGGCGGAGGATTGGCTCCAACAGGGGGATATATCGCAGGTTCACAAAAAGCAATTGACCTTATTTCAAAGAGGTACACATCTCCTTCACTTGGACTTGAGGTCGGCTCTTTTGAAATGGGATATAGACTTTTCTATCAAGGTTTATTCCTCGCTCCACATGTTGTTAAGGAAGCTTTGAAGGGAGCATATTTGATTGGAAAAATTATGGAAGATAAGGGATATAAGGTTATCCCAGCGTCCGACGAAAGCTCTTATGATATTATTAAATCAGTTGTATTTAATACAGAAGACGAACTCGTTAAGTTCGTGCAAAATATTCAAAAATTTTCGCCAGTCGATAGCTTTGTTCTCCCAATGCCATGGGATATGCCAGGATATGAGGATAAAGTAATTATGGCAGCGGGAACGTTTGTTGGAGGTGCTTCAATTGAGCTTTCATGCGACTCGCCAATTAAAAAGCCATATATCGCATATTTCCAAGGTGGACTCACATATGAGCATATTAAGATTGTTGCGGAAGAACTTATAAAACTTTACTAATACTAAAAAAACAGGCGTTGCCTGTTCTTTTAAAAAAAAGTATAAAAATAGAAAACAGACTTCGCTGTTTTTGGGGTGAAATAAAGCCAGAAAGTTAAATGAAATTATAAAAACAGGCGTTGCCTGTTCTTTTTTTCGACAAAAAATAATAAAATACCATATGATTGGCAAGAATAAATCAAATAATTTTTTTAGCAATTTGATATTTTCAATAAAATCCACGCTGCTAGAGTGTAAATTAAAGACGATATTTACATTTATTTTTGTGCTTATAGGTCTTGTTATTGGGATTTTTGTAGCTATAAGATTAAACAACACGGGAAACTTAGAGAATGCGTGCGATTATGGATATGTGGAAACAAACCTTGCCGCCAGCGGAATAGTGTGGCGATTTGTTTCTTCGATTATTTTTATGTCTCTTATAGCTCTTTTATCTCTCAATATCTTTCTCTATCCGATTGCAGAAATTGTATTGATATATAAAGGATATCTAATCGGATTAAATATAGTTATAATTCTAATAACTAAGGGGCTGACGGGG
>CALCWV010000005.1 GCA_937907645.1 uncultured Clostridia bacterium | reverse complement strand
TCTTCACTTTCTAGTTTTTCAACTTCTTTATTTATTATATCATTGAAATAATCAATGATCTTTTTGTCATTCACAAACTCTAAAACTCCGTTTTTGTTTTGTCCGACTACAAATTCACCAGTTAGTACTTCATACAAAAGCATATATTCTTCATTCTTTTCACCAAGTTTTTCAACTTTATTAACCATGAAGATATTTCCGTCTTTTGTCTTAATAGCTGTATTTTCTTTCATTTCTCTCCCCTTATTTACAATTATAAATTTCTTCCTTCAGGTTTTTTAGATTTCTCTTGCTTTTGCAATTTCACTTCGTCTACTAATAGATCGAATGTCTCTGAAGCAAACTTTTGTTTTTCTTTAGTATTGACATAGTCTCTAGCTAAAAAATAAGCCATGTAAACACCAAACAAAGTTCCAGTCACAGCAAATAAACTACCAAAAAACAGGTTTCCGCTTCCAAAGCGTAAGCCAGACTTCATCCAGTCATAAAGCATAAGACTTCCTTCGAGTAACGAACCAAGTTTCAACACCTTACTGCAAAAAGAAAAATATGAATTTTCTTTGCCTTGTTCCCCTTCTAAAAATTTATTAACAACTTTTTTTACATCAGGATCGTCAAAATCGATCGTTGATGCTATTTCTTCTGGTCTACGCTCTTTTTCTTTTGATAAGAGTTTTATAAACCTCTTCTGTTTTCTTTCTAATTTTGATTTTTGTTTATCCATTTTTCCCTCCCTTAAAATTTTTCTTTGTTTTATACATAAATAAATCTTAAGCAATAATCTTCTAAACCAAAGACAGCTAATTTAACTTTCAGTTCTTATTTTTCTCTTTTTACTTTTTCCTCAGCATTTGGTGTAGCTTTATTCGCAAAATCATTTTTAACTAATTCCACAACTCGTACTGCATAGCCATCTTCGCTAGTGTAGAATTTGGTATTTGTTTCTTCTTCATAATTATCTGATTCTAATCTGCTTACTGCATATTTTACATGCTTTATTCTTGATATTTCTGAATTAATATCATCGTTGCAAGCTGAAATATTAAATTTTATTTCTTCTAATTTAGATCTAATCTTGTGATCTAAAACATTTGCATATCCTTCGTCTGTAAGACGAGAATTGAGTGTATCAAAATCCCTTCCTAATGCCTTTACTAAAGGATCCTTATATGCTTCTCTTACTCCTTTAAGTGCAGCCTTTGTTATACATTGTTCATCTTTAAAAAGAGCAATTGCGTTGAGGCTATCTTCAATGTCTATGTAGTTGCTTGAAATAATTGGATAATAACCGCTTCTTCTCTCTAAAGGTAAAGCGAGGTCATCTTTAACCTCCTTACAAAGAATTTCTTGTGCCAATGCTTTAAATTGCTTTTGCACAACCTTAAGTGTATCACGACTAATTGTTTTGTTGTTCATTTTTTTCCTCCCTTTGTGGATAACTTTTCTGCTATCCATTTTTTAAATAAAAATAGTATCCGACAACTTTGTCAAAAGCTTTTTCGAGATTTTCTAAGCTCTTTTAAACTACCGAATGTAGACAAAGTTTTTATTTGTTCCCGTTTTCTTCACTTTCTAGTTTTTCAACTTCTTTATTTATTATATCATTGAAATAATCAACTATTTTTTTATCGGTTACGAACTCTAAAACTCCATTTTTGTTTTGTCCAACGACAAATTCACCAGTTAGAACTTCATACAAAAGCATATATTCTTCATTTTTTTCACCAAGTTTTTCAACCAATTTAACCGTAAAAAGGTTTCCCTCCTTAGTTTTAATAACTGTGTTTTCTTTCATAATTATTTACTCCTTTCTTCTAAATTTTCAGTTTGAACTGCGTCTGCAGATTCATTTCGCTCTAAATGACCTCTAATTTCTGAAGATCTAAGGTTTATATAATCCCAAGCAGCCGATACTCTTGCCTTGTTCATATATGCTCCATCATAGTGTTTTATAAATGAAATAGCTCCTCCAATAGGGATATTTAGTAAAGCTAATGCTGAAGCAAGGACTGACTCTTTACACCAGCCATATTTAGCAAGAAAGGCCGCTGAAATAGCAACTCCAGTGCTTGCAACAAAACCCATTAAAAGTTTATGGATATTATTTGTAAATACTCGGTTTGAAAAGTTCTCGGCTATAACATTATTTACGATTTCCTTTTCTGCAAGCAATTTTGAGTCATCAACTCGTCCTTCTTCATACAGTTCTTCTTCTGTTTCAACAAATGTTTTATAGAATTCACTATCCACTCTTCCATTTAAAAGTTCGCTAAGCGCTTGACGGACACTTGGATCATCAAAATTAACTAGATGACCAAAAAGTATCTTTTCATTCTCTCTTTTTATAGCTTTTACAAATTGTATTTTTTTAGATTTCATTTCTCTCTCCCCTTATTTACCTTTACAAACTTCTTTCCTGGTGTGTTAAACTTTTTTTAATTTCTTGAGATCTAAGTTTTAAATATTCAAGAGCAGTAGAGGCTCTGCGGCTATTTACAAGTTCTCCTCTTTTGCTTATAGCATGTATCATCATCCAATCAATAGGTGCTTTTAGTAAAACTAATGCTGGGATTAATGACTTTGAGGATAGACCAAATTTAGCAATAGCGCCAATCGCAATCCCAATTCCAAAGCTGGCAATGCCACCTATAATAATCTTCATCAATTTAGTTTTAGACATCTGAGTTGAATAGTTTTTTGCTACATTCCCACTCATCAATTCGCTTTTTAAACTTAAGATTTCATTCGCTTCATCCTCATCTTTATTTTCTAGTAGACGAGCGAAGCATTTCTTATCAATATTACCTGTTAATATCTCAGACACTGCGGTTTGGATAGATTCATCATTAAATTCAATAGCATAATCTATTATCTCAGCTTTTCTTAGCACTTCATTTATAAATTTTCTATCGTCTTCGCCTTTATATCTTGCCATTTTTCCCTCCCTTTGTGGATAACTTTTTGGCTATCCCTCTTTTTTTAAGCTAAAAATAGTATACGCTAACTAACTAACTAACATTGTCAAGGGCTTTTTTCGAGATTTCATAGTTTTTTTATGTTCATATATTGTGGATAACTGGTTTGGTTTAAAAATCAAGCAACTCACTTCGTTTACTCTAGTCCGCTCCGACCGGGAGTCCCGGGTTCGGATTGCAGAGCAATCTTCAACAAGGCCATAGGCTTGTTGAATGCCCCGGGGCAACAAAAAAACAGCTCTCGCTGTTCTTTTG
>CALCWV010000004.1 GCA_937907645.1 uncultured Clostridia bacterium | reverse complement strand
AGCAGCTAAATCATCTATTTTTTCTTGATCAAAATTCTTTCTTGGCTGATTTGGGTTTGGCTGAATCTTATCGATATCAAGCTCGATAACGCCATTTGATAAAACTTCTTCTGCAGTAGATTGGTCATTAGTTATGTTTGTATTACCAACCTCTTCATCATACATAGCAAAGAGTGATTCTAATCCTCTTCCTAATCCTTTTTTAATTGCCATTTTTCTTTATCTCCCTCTTATTTATTTTTGTATTTTTTGTAATTGTTTTATATGTTTCCTTATTTCTGTCTAGGAATTCTTCTGCTAAGCTTAAGTACGCCTCTGCTCCCTTTGATGCTGGATCATAAAGCACAATTGGAAGGCCATGGCTTGGAGCTTCTGCAAGTCTTATATTTCTAGGAATATATGTTGAAAATACCTTGCTTTTAAAGAATTTAAGAATTTCCTGGCTAACTTGGTTGACAAGGTTTGATCTATTATCCTTCATTGTTCTCACAACACCTTCGATATCAAGGGTTGGATTTAAATGGAATTTTACAAGTCTAATTGTGTTCATCAGTTGAGTTAAGCCGTCCAAAGCATAGAATTCACATTGCATTGGAATAATTACACTATCAGCAGCTGTCAAAGCATTAACTGTAAGCAGTCCAAGTGAAGGTTGGCAGTCAATCATTATGTAGTCATATACTTGTTTTAATGGATCTAAAATTCCCTTCAAAATCTTTTCACGTTGAGACATTGAAACAAGAGAAATTTCAGCAGCTGCAAGGTCCACTGTTGAAGGAATAATATCCAATCCATCAATTACAGTAGGTAGAACTACATCTTCCAAAGCACATTCACCATCAACCAAATCGTAGATTGTTTTAAGTCCTTTATATTTCTCGATTCCAACACCGCTAGTTGCATTTCCTTGTGGATCTAAATCTACAATAAGAACTTTTTTACCCATAACCGCAACATATGCTGATAAATTAACGCAGGAAGTTGTTTTTCCAACTCCTCCTTTTTGATTCGTAAAAGCAATTATTTTTGACATATCTAGTTCCTTTTTCTAAATTTAAGTATGTAAAAGGATTTTTATCCTTTATGTTTTAATTATAACATATTTATTAATAAAAATAAAGATTTTTAACAACTATTTCTCCATTAAAGGTTTTGTTTTTGGCAAATTTTTCCCTCTTGGATAAATATTAGGCGTATTGCCTATTTTTTTTACAAAAACAAGTGATCTTTTATTATTATTTATTTCAAAATTTTCTATTTTTTCAATCTTTCCGCCTAGTGTTTTAATGGCAAATTTTCCTTCATTAATTTCCTCTTCAATATCCTGACTTTTATAAAATAGGGCATAGCCACCTTTTTTAACAAAAGGGAGCAAGTATTCAGCTAAAGTATTAGTCCTTGCAACTGCTCTTGACATTGAAAAATCAAATTTTTCTCGGTTCTTAGCGCAAAAATCTTCAGCACGAGTATGAACAGCAGAAATATTTTTTAAATCTAGCTTTTTTATTAGTTCATTTAAGAAATTTATCCTCTTGTTAAGGCTGTCTATCAGAGTAACATCCAAATCTGGCCTTAAAATTTTAAGAGGAATACCTGGAAATCCAGCCCCTGTTCCAACGTCAATTATTTTTGCATTTTGCGGAATATTTTTATATGGAATAACCGAATCAATAAAGTGTTTTTCAATTACGTCATTAAATTCTGTAATTGCAGTTAAATTATATTTTTTATTTTCTTCAATCAAAAACTCATAATATGCTTCGAATTGTTTTTCTTGCAAATTATTTAATTCAATATTATAATTTAAAAATATTTTTTTAATCGATTTTTCCATGCATTCCTCAATTTTTATTTTGTTCTTTAAAACGTTTAATTAAAACAGATAAAACTGCAATATCAGCAGGGGACACACCTGAAATTCTTGAAGCTTGTCCTATGTTTAAAGGTTTAATTTCTTGAAGTTTTTGAATTGTTTCAGCTCTTAAACCTTTAAGTCCAGTATACTGGAAATCTTCAGGAATTTCTATCTCTTCATTTTTCTTTGCCCTTGCAATTTCTTCCTGTTGAATCTTTAAATATCCTTCAAATTTTGTCATAATGTTTAGCTCATTGATTATGTCATAAGGATATTCTTTTTCGCTGTATATGCTGTATTTTTTATTGATTTTAAATAAATCTATATTTACTCTTTTAAGAGCTTCTCTCACGGAAATACTTATTCTTGGGACACTTTCATTATTTTCTTCAAAAAGTTCCACAAGTGTATCATCCAATTTTAATTTTATATCTAAGAGCGACTTTGCCTGTTCAAGTTTTTTCAGTTTATTTTTGAAAACTTTATATCTCTTGTCATCGACAAGTCCGACTTTACGTCCAATTTCAGTGAGTCTCATGTCTGCATTATCTTGTCTTAGTGTCAATCTATATTCAGCACGGCTCGTCATCATTCTATATGGCTCGTTCGTTCCTTTTGTAACAATGTCATCAATCAAAACTCCAATATATGCGTCACTTCTAGTTAAAATAAGTTCCTCTTCGTTTCTTAAATATAGGGAAGCGTTAATTCCAGCTATAATGCCTTGTGCTGCCGCTTCCTCATATCCACTCGTTCCATTGATTTGTCCCGCAAAATAGAGTCCTTTTCTGCCTTTTAATCCTAAAGTTGGAAGAAGCTGAACAGGATCAATGCAATCATATTCAATAGCATAAGAATCACGCATTATTTCCGCATTTTCAAGGCCCTTTACAGAATGAATCATATCTTTTTGAACGTCAGTTGGCATTGATGTTGAGAATCCTTGGATATAAACCTCATTTGTAGAAAGTGCTTCAGGTTCTAAGAAAAGCTGGTGCTTATCCTTATCTGCGAATCTAACAATTTTTGTTTCAATTGAAGGGCAGTATCTTGGCCCAATTCCTTTAATTTCTCCCGAAATTGTTGGATTTCTATATAAATTATCTCTAATAATTTTGTGAGTATTTTCATTTGTGTATGTCAAATAGCAAGAGCTAACGTTCTTAGGTTTTTTCTTTGTTAAAAATGAAAAAGTTTGGATATTTTCCTCGCCTTTTTGCTCTTGGAGCTGGCTATAGTCGATACTTCTGCCGTTGACACGAGCTGGAGTTCCTGTTTTAAATCTAAGAAGCTTAATTTCTAGTTTTTTAAGGCAATCTGAAAGATATTTCGCGTTTTTAAATCCATTTGGACCTACGTTTTCAACATATGGCCCGATTACGATATCGCTGTTTAAATACACTCCTGTTGCAAACACAATTGCACGGCAAGAAAATTCATCTCCAACGACTGTTTTTACTATTTTCTCCTCGCCATTATCTTCAATATCACAAACTTCACCTTGCTTTAAGTAGAGATTTGGAGTATTTTCCAAAGTTTTCTTCATTTCAGTGTGATATGCGACTTTGTCCGCCTGTGCTCTAAGGCTTTGTACAGCAGGGCCTTTCCCGCTGTTAAGCATACGAATTTGAATAAGTGTTTTATCTGTGTTGACACCCATTTCTCCGCCTAAAGCGTCAACTTCGCAAACTAAGTGTCCCTTTGCCGTTCCTCCGATTGATGGATTGCACGCCAAAAAAGCCACTGCGTCTAAGCTCAGTGTTAAAAGCAATGTTTTTTGTCCTGTTCTTGCAAGAGCAAGAGCTGCTTCGCAACCTGCGTGTCCAGCTCCTACTACGACCGCATCATATTTTTCCATAAATTTCCTTTTTATTATCGTAATTCAACAGATTATTTTCCTAAGCAGAACTTTGAGAAGATTAGGTCAATAATATCTTCATTCTCTGTATTTCCTGTGATTTTTCCAAGCGTTTGCCAAAGCTTTTTTATAAGCATTGTGACAATTTCAAGCATTTGATCTTTCGCTTGTTCGATCTCTTCGATAACCCTTAAAGCGTTTTTAAGCTCGCCAAGCTGTCTCTGATTTGTTACTATTAAATTGTTAAAATTTATCTCTTCTTTTATAACAAGATTAAAGATTTTTTCCTTTAATTCATCTATATTTTTTTGTGATAGGGCAGAGATTTCAATTTCGTTTTCTTGTTTCTCTAGCTTTCTTTCCATATCGCATTTATTGATAACTGAGATATATGTTTTTCCTTCGATGAGGTCTTTGATTTTTCTGTCATTTTCGGTCATCTTCTGACTTCCGTCAAGAACAAAAAGTGTGATATCTGCATTCTTTAAAGACTGCTTGCTCTTCTCGATTCCTATCTTTTCAACCTCATCAATTGCATCTCTAATTCCAGCTGTGTCAATTAGGTTTATTTTTATCCCTTTATAGTAGAAAGATGCCTCTATGCTATCTCGTGTAGTTCCCTCAATATTTGTCACAATTGCTCTGTTTTCATTCAAAAGTGCATTGAGTAAACTAGATTTTCCAACGTTAGTTTTTCCAACGATTGAAACATTGATTCCATTCTTAATATACTTCGAACTTTCACTATCTCTTAGTATCTTTTCAATTCTGCTTTTTACCTGCTCAATTTCGCTGCAAATATCGCTTCTAACTGCCTCATCGACATCTTCTTCAGGATAGTCTAAAGTAACCTCAATTTTAGCTAAAACCTCGGTCAAATGCTTTTGCATTTCTTCCACCTGTTTAAACAAGCTTCCACTCGCAAGTGAGAGGGATGCTTTAAGCTCACTTTCGCTCTCGCTATCGATAATTTCAATAATTGATTCCGCTTCGTCAAGACTCATTTTTCCGTTTATAAAAGCTCTCTTCGAAAATTCCCCCGGCTCAGCAAGTAAAGCTCCTTTTTCGATACATTTTTCAAGTATTTTCTGGGTTATAATAATTCCGCCGTGGATTTGGAACTCAACAATATCTTCCCCCGTGTAAGAGTAGGGAGCTTTGAAGCAAACCATAAGGCATCTTTCATAAATATTAGGTGCTAATTCGAATTTTCCAAGATACATTTTTCTTGGCTCAATATTACTATAATCTAAAGATTTGCTTGAAAAAAGCTGGGAGGCAATTTCAAGTGCCTTCTCTCCGCTCATTCTTACTATCGAGATTGCCCCTTTTCCAAGAGGTGTTGATATTGATACAATCGTCTTTTCCATGCTTGAATTATATCACTAGACATAAAAAAAAGCAAGTATCGTAAAAACTTATTTCGCTCACTTGCTTATTTCTTTTATACTTTATTGATCTTTATATTCTCTTGGGAAAATCATAACGTATCTGTGAGGTTCTGTTCCTTTGCTGAGAGTAGTAACTTTGTCGTTATCTTGCAAAGCCAAGTGGATTATTCTTCTTTCTGCTGGATCCATTGGTTCTAATTTAACATAGCGACCTGATTTTGCTACTTTGCTAGCCATTCTTGAAGCTAAACTTCTGAGTGACTCAATTCTCTTTTCTCTATAGTTTTCAATATCAACTAAAACTCTCTTTTCACACTTGCCAGCAAGAATTGATGTGAGATATGAAATAGAGAATAATGTTTCACCTCTATATCCAATATAACTACCTAAATCTTCGCCTTTAATAACATAAGTTACGCAGTCGTCTTTTTCAACTCTTTCAATTTCGACTTCTTTACCAGCTGCTTGAAAAAGACCTTTCAAAAACTCCATAGGTTCAACAACTTTGTTTTCTCTCTTAGCTTTTTTCTCAACAGCTACTTCTTTGGCTTTTTCAACCTCTTTTTCGGCTTTCTTTTCCTCTTTTTTCTCAGCCTTTGCAGCTTTCTTTTCTTCCTTGATATCCTCTTTAATTTCCTTTTTTGAAATTATAAGGCCGTCATCTTCCTCGAGATATTTAGCTCTTTTTTCTTCCTTCTTTTCGTACTTTTCTTTTGCATCTTCTGAAATAGAAACTACTACTTTTGCCTTTCTGAATAATCCGCCTTCGCTGATAATCTTAATATCAACATCCTCTCTTGGTGCTTTTAATTCAAAAAGAGCGTTTTCGATAGCTTGTTCAATATTTCTTCCAACTCCTTCAACTGATTTCATATTTCTCCTCCAATTATTTTCTTCTGTAATCAACTACAGGTGCTTTTTCTTGCTTTTTCTTCTCATCATGTTTATCCCATGCTTTAATAATCACGTTGTTCAATGGAACAAGTGCAGCGCTGATAGCTTGTCCTGCAACAAGGTAGATTGCAAACACACTATTATATAAAGCAGCAAATATTCCCATAATTATTGGCATGATAAACATCATAACTTTTCCGCCCTTCTTTCCTGGATCTTGTTTCTCTTGATTTGGAGCTAAAGGATTTACATATTTTTCCTTTTTCTTCTTTTTGCCAGTTCCAAGTTGTCCAAGCCACATGCTTAGGAAAGAAACACCTACACTGATTATTGCCAAAATAAAATATCCATTAACTCTGCCTTTTTCAGCTCTTAAATCATCCATAAATGAGTTATAAATAACTTCTTCTTGAGCTGAAACATTCTTTTCTCCGATCTCCTTTTTATACTCATCAAAAGTAAAAATTGAGCTTTTGAATGGAGAATCAGCAATCCAGATAGATCCTATCCAAAGGAAGGAATTTTCCTTTTGTGTTTCATCATAAGTTGCCACAACTTCCGGCATTGCAAGAGATTTAATAACGCTTGATAATTTAACGTCGTTTTCTTCACCTTCGTTATCGATAACAAGTTCATCTCCAACGTAAGTGTAAACTGGAGCTGCGCCTTCAGCGACTGTTTCTTTTGAAATATATGTTCTCACAAGATCAAATATATATTGGTCTGAAGTTTTAAGTGAATAAGCCTTAGCTCCTGTTTCAAGAGTATAGACATTTTCATTCTTTATAACTTGACTAGTTTTTACATAGAAAGTTACGTAATCTGGAGCTTCTTCTGTTCCTCTGTTTACTCTAAGTTCTGTGTACTCAGCCTCTGCGCTGTAGTTAACAACTAAAGCTGATATATCACTTGGGAAAGTGTATGTAACTTCGTTATACTCTGTAAAATCTGACTTACTATCTATCTCATAAAGAAGATTTTCACCTTGATAGAGTGATACTTTATCTTTCTCTTGTCTAATTGTTAGATTTTCATAATCTGCTAAAGTTGTCTGATAAGCAGGATTATTTTTTATGTAACTATCCATCAAGTTTAATGAATTGGAGTAGTTATCTTTAAGTGTTAGATATTGTTGATTAATTTTGTAATCAGCGATTCCATTTAAAGAAGAAAATAGTGTAAAGAATACTGTTAGGTTAATTGCCATAAACAATAACATTATTAAGCAACTTCCACCCATTCCTAAGCCTGCTTTTTTATACAACTCCTGTTGTTTGCGTTGCATTAAAGCTTTATCATGACCATATTTCTTTTGAATTTTCTCCATTTCAGGTTGTAATTTGGCCTGCGCGTCAGTTTGTTTCTTAGTTACTCTCTTATTCATAATATCTAAAGGCGATAGAATAAGTCTTAAAACTAAAGTAATCAACACGATTGCTAGAAGGTAACTTCCAACTCCGTTTTCAAAAGCGTTAATAATTGTAGGCCACATCCCTGTTGGTTGAGATATTGCAAGAAGATTAGTTATAAAATCCATTTTGTTACTCCTTTTATGTTAATTGGAACGGGATCATATCCCTTTCTTTTGTTATTTGGAGTGCATCTCATAATTCTTCTTATTCCTAAATAAAATCCCTTAAAAGGTCCGAACTCTTTCACAGCTTGTATGAAATAAGTCGAACACGAGGGATAAAATCTACAAACGTGTGGGATCAGGGGAGATATAAGAAACTTATAAAAATAAACGGGGATATACAACAAAATTTTTAGTGGAAAAAGTAATATCTCTTTCACTATTTGTTAAAAACCTCTTTAATCTCTTTAAATAATTGCTCAAAAGTTAAATTTTCAATTCCTTGTCTAACCATTAAAACGTAGTTATGATAATCTTTTGCAAAATCATTAGTTCTAACAATTTCTTTCATTCTGCGTTTTAACTTATTTCTAACGTTCGCTTTTCCAATTTTTTTGCTGACAGAATATCCAATTTTATATCCTTTGAATTTACTATCCTTAATAAAAAGTGTCAAAAAATGAGTGTTTTTTCTCACACCTTTCTTGTAAATATAAGTAAACTGTCTATCTTTTCTTAATCTATGATCCATTTTCACTCTTTAATTATGCACAAATATTTTTTCTTCCGCGGTTTCTTCTTCTCTTTAAAACGTTTCTACCTGATTTAGATCTCATTCTCTCTCTAAATCCATGAACTTTGTTTCTTCTAGCTTTCTTTGGTTGATATGTTTGTTTCATGTTGACCTCCTTTCTAATTTTTAAGTGTCTATTTCATCTAGTAATACCTGCGTTCAAACGGGTCAATACGGATGGTTTTTGAACATATGCAATGTTTTCTTACATAGATCTAAATATAACGATTATTATTTTATTATATTTTTAAAACTTTGTCAATCTTTTTGCGATTATAAGTATTTGATTTCAAATGAAAGGATAACATAAAAGATTCCATAAAAAAAGATGATACTCAAGATTTTCCTCTTTCGCAGAGATATGTCAGTAAAAATGTTAAGCTAGCGCGGGCCTGATGACCCTTGCTTCGCAGAGCCTCATAAATCAATTCTTTTTCAGTATTTTCTCTGTTTTTAGAACCACCGATGAGGAACCTCTATCGGGAACCTGAAACAAAGAAACTACAAGAAAAATCTCTTGATTTCTGCTGTCATAATTCTACGATTGTTTTTTTTACCATATAAAAAATACTTTAGATAAAAAAAAGAAAGCAGAACGAGGCTCGGCAATCAGCACAGGCAGGCGCGTATTGACATACGTAACTGTCTGGGCTGGATGCCAGAAACAAAGCTCCGCAAACAATACAATTAAAAAACACATTTTCGTCGAAATACATTTTAGATAAAAAATTGAGTGAGTCACGAGGCTCGAGGGGCAGGAATTAAATACATTTTAGATAAAAAAAGAAAGCAGAGCGAGGCTCGGCAGTCAGCACAGGCAGGCGCGTATTGACATACGTAACTGTCTGGGCTGGATGCCAGAAACAAAGCTCTGCAAACTTTTTTTATCTAAAATATTCCGGTGATATCTCCATTCGGATGATGTATCTTCATATTTACCGCCGCTGGCGTTTTAGATAGTCCCGGCATAAGAAGAATTTTCCCGCAAACTGCAACAACGAATCCAGCACCGTTTCTAATTTCAAAATCTTTTATTTCTACTTCAAAGTTTTGTGGTGCACCTAGTAGCTTCTCATCTGAACTTAAACTGTACTGAGTTTTCGCCATAATTACAGGATATTTTTCTTTTTTGAGGGATTTTATAAGCTTAAGCTTTTCAAGGGCTAAATCGAAGTATTTTACTCCTTTTCCGCCATAAACCTTTTTAACTAGTTTGTCAATTTTTTCTTCGAGCGAATCTTCGGTGTTATATGCGAAAGAAAAACTACTATTGTCGAGTTCTGTCGAAGAAATAACTCTTTCGGCTAAGAGTAGTCCACCTTTCCCGCCTTCTCCCCAGACGTTATTAACAACTAAATTTTCACCAAAACACTGCTTAACTTTGGCGATTTCCTCGTCTGTATCAGTAGTGTATTTGTTGAGCGTTACAACACAAGGAAGGTTGTAAATTTCTTTAATATTATGATAGTGTTTTAAAGCGTTGGCAATTCCTTTTTCAACAGCAGAAACATTTTCTTTTTTCACGTCTTCAAAAGCAACTCCGCCGTGAAGTTTCAGTGCTTTAATTGTTAAAACTAGGACAACGCAACTAGGTTTTAAGCCAGCTTTTCTGCATTTAAAATCTAAGAACTTTTCAGCTCCAAGATCCGCTCCAAACCCAGCTTCTGTTACTACATAATCGGCAAGAGCACAAGCCGTTTTTGTCGCAATAACACTGTTACATCCATGAGCAATATTTGCAAAAGGCCCGCAGTGAATAATCGTAGGTGTTCCTTCTAGCGTTTGTACGAGGTTAGGGCGAAGTGCATCTTTTAATAAAATAGTCATAGCGTCTTCAGCTTTCAAGTCTCGTGCGTAAACAGGTTTCCCCTTTCTATTCAAACCTACAAGAATATTTCCGCACATTTTCTTTAATTCATTTAAATTTTCAGCAAGGCAAAGAATTGCCATAACTTCGCTTGCAGCTGTTATTGTAAATTCTTCGTGACGAGAATATTTTCCACAATTCAAAGTGATATTTCTAAGCGCACGATCGTTTAAATCTAGGCAACGATGAAAGAATATTTTTTCGGGATCAATATCAAGCTCATTTCCTTGGAAAATATGATTGTCAATCATGGCTGAAAGTAGGTTATTTGCAGATGTAATTGCATGAAAGTCACCAGTGAAGTGCAGGTTGATATCTTCCATTGGAACAACTTGCGCATAGCCACCACCAGTAGCCCCACCTTTTATTCCAAAAACTGGGCCTAGCGAAGGCTCTCTAAGAGCAAGACAAACTTTCTTTCCAAGTCTACTAAGTGCATCTGCAAGGCCAATAGAAACAGTTGTCTTTCCTTCTCCTGCTTTAGTTGGATTGATAGATGTAACAAGTATAAGCTTTGCTTCTTTTTCTTTAACTTTCTTGCAAATCTTCGCACAGTTATTTCCATAGAATAATAAATCTTTATTTTTCAAGCCAAGTTTCTTCGCAATTTTTCCAATAGGTTGAGTTTTCACACTCTTCGCAATTTCAATATCCGTCATTCCAACCTCCTTTCATATAAATAATACAATTTTATAAAAAAAATATCAACAAAAAAAGGACAATATTCAGATTATCCTCTTTCAATGTAGTATGACAGTAAAAACACATATAAAAAATTTTAGAAGAAAAATTGAGTGAGTCACGAGGCTCGCTGTTCTCCTCTGGAATGAGTTTAGTTCTCTAAATGATTTTCAGAGGGGGACAGCAGAAACAAAGTGAATCGCTTAATTTTTTTCTAAAATCAGGCTCGAGGTTCAACCGAGGCAGACGCATAGTGACTAGCGATAAAATGTTTAAAGCAAAAAAAGAAAGCAGAGCGAGGCTCTGCGGTCAGTTACGGCAGGCGCATAGTGATATTATAAACAATGCTGGATTTTGCATTTCCGATAAGTTAAAAAATAATAAAAAAAGGATAATACTCAGATTATCCTTTTTCGTAGAAATATGACAGCAGAAATCTTTAAGCTAGCGCGCGTTTGAAAACGCTTGCTTCGCGGATCCGTAAAAAGCAATTATTTTTCAGTCTTCTTCCCTTTTCGGAACCGCCGATGAGGAACCTCTATCGGGAACCCGAAAATGTAACAATCCAAGAAAAATCTTTTGCTTTTTACTGCCATAACTCTGCGATTGATTTTTATAAAAACACATATAAAAAATTTTAGAAAAAAAATTGAGTGAGTCACGAGGCTCGCTGTTCTCCTCTGGAATGAGTTTAGTTCTCTAAATGATTTTCAGAGGGGGACAGCAGAAACAAAGTGAATCGCTTAATTTTTTTCTAAAATCAGGCTCGAGGTTCAACCGAGGCAGACGCATAGTGACTAGCGATAAAATGTTTAAAGCAAAAAAAGAAAGCAGAGCGAGGCTCTGCAGTCAGTTACGGCAGGCGCATAGTTACCTATGTAACTGTTGTAACTGGATGCAAGAAACAATGCTCTGCAAACTTTTTTTGTTTTAAACCATGCGGACAGGGAGTATCAAGTACAAAAACTCATCCCCCTCAGTTGGAACTATAACACATGGGTTAATTGATTTATTAAAGCACATCTTAACAAATTCGTTAGAATTTACACGCAAAGCTTCAAGTAAGAATCTTGGATTGAAGGCAATTGCGATATCTTTTCCACTTGTTGTAGCTGTGATATTTTCTTTGATGTTACCAATTTCTGAATTTGATGTTAAGTAAACATTGTTTTCAGTAATTTCAAACTTAACAAAATTGTTTTGACCTACTTTTGTTAAGAGTGAAACTCTTTCCAAAGCATCTTCTAATTGATTTTTGTTAACGATTACAAATGTTTCATAGTTTGCTGGAATGATTTGCTTGTAATTAATGAAATCTCCTTCTAAAAGTCTAGAAATAATTTTTGTATCGCCATTATCGATCATAATCGCATTGTTATCAATGTAAACGTTGATTATCTCGTCTGAGTCTTCCAACATTTTGCTTACTTCGTTTAAGCTTCTTTGTGGAATAACAATTGATTTTGTGATGTTTGAAATAATCTTTTTGTTAACTTTAGCAAGTCTATATCCGTCCAAAGCAACTGAAATGATGTTATTGTTGTTGATGTCAAACAACACACCTTTAAGTACTGGTCTAGAATCATCTAAAGCAACTGAGAAAATACTTTTTGAAACGAGGTTTTTGAAATCTCTCTGAGTAATTCCAAAGTATTCATCTGTTTTAAGTTTTCTAAATCCTGGATATTCAGCAGGATTATAGCATTGAATGATACTTTCGTTTCCGTCATATCTAATCAAAAGTTGATTTTTGTCGTTAACCTCAAGTTCGATTTCTGTACTTGCAAGTTTCTTAACGAACTCTGTAATAAATTTTCCAGGAACAACTGTTTCCCCTTCAACTTTAACGTCTGCTTTAATCTTTTTTTCAATGGATAATTCAGTATCTGTAGCGCTGAGAGTTAAAATATTATCTTCGGCTGAAATTTTAATTCCTTCTAAAATAGGGTTTGCTATTTTGTTTGAAATTGCCTTACTAACTCTTAAAAAAGCTTCTGAAAGTTCAATCCCTTGACATACAACTAACATATCTTTCATCTCCTTTTTCTTATGGTTTCATTTTAACACAAAGAAAGACATTTTTCAAGTAATTTAGAAAAATACTTCGCCAAGTTATCCACAAATTTCGTGAGTTATCCACATTTTTAAAATCAACCAGTTTCACAAAAAGAGTAGGGGAGATACATTGCAATGAAAGCACCTTGCTCTTCGTTTTTTATTTCTTAGCCTGACAAGACAAAGCTCACTTTTTTTTATTTCTATATAAATATATAAGCAAGAAAATAAAAAATAAATTTAGAAGAATAGAGTGAAAAATTAAATTTCAAAAAAAGAACAAGCTATATTTATTTTAAAAAAAATTATTTTAAAGAAAATATATATTTTTTTGAATAATTTTTTTTCAAAAAAAAATAATATATTTCTTCGATTAAAATTTGTTCAAAAAAAATAATATATTTCTTCGATTAAAATTTGTTCAAAAAAAATAAATTTATATCAATAAAAATTATTATATTAATATAACTAGATGGCTTAGAAAAACGAGGATTTATCCACTTTCAGAGCTTATATTCTTCGATTAAATTTTATCTAAAAAATATGTGCATGCACGCTAATTTTTTTATATTTTTATTTTAATAAATTTAATATTAATATTATTAGGCTGTGGTGGAATTGTGGACAAGTTTTGGCAAGCACAATATATGAAATAAAAAACCACAAAAACCCTATTTTAAGCACTATATCTAGTGTGGATTTTTGTGGATTAATTTGTGTATAGTTAAAAAATGTTATGCACTTTTCAACACTTTTTTAATTTCATTTATAATTGTTTGTGTCTTTTTATTAGACTTAACCTCTGTTCCAATCTTATCCCTTGCGTGCATGATAGTTGTGTGGTCACGTCCGCCAAAGAGCTTTCCAATTGAAACAAGGGGCATTTCAAGCATTTCGTTGATAAGATAGATAGCAATCATTCTTGGTTCAACGATTTCTTTGTTCTTTTTCTTCCCAGTAATATCATTTTTTGAGATGTTGAAGTAGTTACAGACAGCTTCAATGATTTGTTCAGCTGAAGAACCTCCTTCATTTTTCTCTTCATACTTGTCGCTAAATGATTCTCTAGCATCAAAAATATCTACAGTCTTCTTTCCAAGTAAGCTTGAAAGAGAATAAGCTTTGAATAACATTCCTTTAAGTTCACGAATATCTGAATCAACGCGTTCAGCTATATAGTTAATAGCTTCGTCGTCGACAGAGTATTTTTCAAGTTGACATTTTTTTCTTAGAATAGCAATTCTTGTTTCAAGGTCAGGACATTGTAAATCTTGAATTAAGCCCATTGTGAAACGAGAGCGAAGTCTATCTTCAAGAGTTTCAATCTCTTTTGGAGGTCTATCTGAAGATATGATGATTTGTTTTCCATTTTGTTGTAATTCATTGAACGTATGGAAAAATTCTTCTTGAGTACTTGTCTTTTTAGCAATAAATTGAATATCGTCGACCATGAGCACATCGAGGTTTCTGTATTTGCTTCTAAATTCAGAATTTGTCTTCATTTTTGCGGATGTGCTTAGACTTTCGATATAGTCGTTAGTAAATTGTTCGCATGTAACGTATTTAATTTTAAGATTAGGCTTGTATTCCCTTATGTAATTTCCGATAGAGTGAAGCAAGTGAGTTTTGCCAAGTCCTACTCCTCCATAGATGAAAAGAGGATTGATTTTTCTTCCAGGGTTTTCTGCAACAGCTCTTGCAGCGGCATAAACATATTGATTACATTTTCCAACAACGAAGTTATCGAATGTAAATTCTGGGTCAAACGGATTCTTTTGTTCTTCTGTATCATTAACTCTTGTTTTAGGTTTGTTGTTTTTAAGATAAGATTCCTCTTCTTGTGGGTCCAAAATCTCAATTTCAATTTCTTCTCCGAAAACTTCCTTTACAACATTTTTAATTTTATCAAAGTAACCTCTTAATAGTTGATTTTTAGCAAAAGTTGATTTTGTTGACAGAACGAGAGTTTTATCATCTGTGTAATCAATAATCTTTAAAGGCTTAATCCACATAACAAAGGATACGTTTGAAACAGAGAGTTCCAACTTTTCCAAAATGATTTTCCATAAATCTTCCAATTCTTTCATCTCAACCTCCGAGGCCTATTATTTCCATTGAATATATTATATCGATAAAAAGGCAAAAAGTCAACTGTAGATGTTTGTAAAATTTGCTTTTTTGTGATACAATTTAAATATGCAGATAACGAACATTAAAATAAGAAATTTCAGAAACTATGATGACTTGAATTTAGATATAGGTGAAGGGATAAATGTTTTTCTTGGAAAGAATGCTCAAGGAAAAACTAATCTTTTAGAAACTATATATTTTTGTGGTATCGGCAAAAGCTTTAGACAAGTTAAAGATAAAGAAGTAATAAAGTGGGGAAAAGACTCTTCAAAAATTCAAATTGAAATTCAAAAAAAATATAGAAAATCCACAATAGAGTTGATTTTTAACAGTGAAATTAAAAAAATAATTAAAATTGACGGGATTTCAATTAAAAGAACAGGAGAGATTTTAGGGGAGCTTCCAATTGTATTTTTCTCTCCAGATGAACTTAGATTAATAAAAGATAGCCCAGAAGAACGCAGAAGATTTATGAATATTGATATTTCTCAAACAAATAAAAGATATTTTTATTTACTTGGAAGATATGAAAAAATTCTTGCAAATCGAAATAAATTATTAAAAACAACTAAAGATATTGACGTTTTGCGTAATATGATCGATATTTGGGATAGATCTCTTGTCGAAATTGCAGAAAAAATATCGAAAGAACGCGAAAAATTGATAAACGAAATTGCTCCTTTTGCTGAAATGGCTCACTCATATATTTCAAATGGAAAGGAAAAACTTGAGATAAAATATAAAGGCTTTGATCCAGGAAAGGGAGATTTTAAAGAGGTTATGCTTAAGCACCTACAAAAAAATCTCGAAAAAGATTATAAACTTGGATATACAACTATCGGCCCACATAGAGATGATATAGATATCTATCTAAATGGAATTGAAGTTAAAAACTTTGGCTCACAAGGACAGCAAAGAACAGTTGCTCTGTCACTTAAGCTTGCTGAACTTGAAATTATAAAAGAAAGAACAGGTGAATATCCAATTCTTCTTTTAGATGATGTGTTTAGCGAACTTGACGTTGAAAGAAGAAATAGACTTCTAAAATTTACAAAGAGAACGCAAACTTTCATCACATGCACAGATTTTGATTATGAGATCGAGAATTGCAAAGTATTTAATATTAAGAATGGGGATATAATTTCGTAGAGAATAAATTTCATTTAAAAAAATCACTTGACATTTAATATTATCAAAGTTATAATTTAATATCAGCGTTGATAAAGAAAAGTAGTATATTTAATTTACTCACAGTGAGATAAGGATAGTGCGAACTTATTAGTAAAACTTATATGAAAGACACTTTGGAGCTGTTCCTTTGAACGGTATTAAATATGAAATATATAATATATATAATATATATACTTAATAAAGGGAACCGGGATAGCCCGTAACAGCTAAAATGAGAGAACAGTGAAAACTGTTAAGTTAGGTGGCACCGCGAATCATCGTCCTAACACATTAATTTGTGTTCGGGCGTTTTTTAATGCATAACACAAAAAATGTTAGAGAAAAAGGAGAAAAGTATGAAAATATCAGAAGTAAAACCGGGAAAAGTAGAAATACAAGGTTGGATTGAAAATTTAAGAGATAAGAAAAGTATGCAATTTGTAGTTATCCGTGATTTATCTGGAAAAATACAGGTTACAGTTGTTAAAAATGAAATTCCTGAAATTGCAGAAGTTTTTTCAGGTGCAAGCTTGGAGTCCACAGTAAAAATTGTAGGACAAGCTGTTAAAAATGACTTTGTTAAACTTGGCGGAATCGAAATAATTCCTGAGTCCGTTGAAATTACAAGTCACGCTGAGCCATTCCCAATTGGACCAGAAAGCTCAATTGACCAAAGATTAGACTATCGTTGGATCGACCTTCGTTCACCAAAGCAAGCGCTTATCTTCCAAGTAGAAACAACATTAAATCAAGCTATGCGTCAATGGTGTATCGATCACGACTTCATGGAAATTCACACACCTACTTTAATCGGTGCATCCAGCGAAGGTGGAGCTGATGTTTTCGAGGTTAAATATTTTGACAGAAAAGCATATTTAATTCAAAGCCCACAATTCTATAAACAAATGGCTATGGCTGCAGGCTTTGAGAGAGTATTTATCAATACACCTGTTTACAGAGCTGAAAAGTCTTTCACAAAGAAACACGCAACTGAATTTAGTGGCTTCGACGTTGAACTTAGTTATGTAAATTCACAAGAAGACGTTATGAAGATTGAAGAGCAAATCTTGGCTTACGCTATTGGCGAAGTTTACAAAAAACATGGGGCAAAAGTAAAAGAACTTCTTGGAGTAGATATTGTCGTTCCAACACTTCCATTTCCAAGAATTAATATGAAAGATGCATACAAAGTTTTAAGAGAGTTAGGATTTAATATCAAAGACGGAGAAGACTTTAATACAGAGGAAGAAGTTGCACTTTGCAAGCACATGGAAGAAAAGAACGGACATCAATTCTTCTTTGTAACAGAATATCCAACAGCTGTTAGAGCTTTCTATACAATGGCAAAAGAAGATGAGCCAGCTTATTCAAAGTCATATGACTTGTATTTCAAAGATGTAGAAATTACTTCAGGTGCACAAAGAGAACATAGACCTGACGTACTTAAGAAGCAGATTGAAGATAGAGGAATTGATACAACTCCAATGCAAGACTACATCAACTTCTTCAAAAATGGATGTCCTCCACATGGCGGATTTGGTTTAGGATTAGATAGATTATTGATGTTGCTCTTAGACATTCCAACAATCAAAGAAGCAATGTATATCTTCAGAGGACCAACAAGATTAAACCCTTAAAGGAGAAAAAATGAAAAGAATAGAGATTAGAGATCTTTATAAAAGATATAAAGACTACGACGGAAAAACAATCACTTTATGTGGTTGGGCAAGAACAGTTCGTGATTCAAAGAACATCGGTTTTATTGAATTAAACGATGGAAACTTTAAGTCTTGTCAGATCGTTGTAGAACGTGAAAAACTATCAAATTACGAAGAAATTGTTAAACAAAACGTTGGCGCTTCCTTCGAAGTTAAAGGAAAATTGATTGTTACTCCAAATGCAAAACAACCTTTTGAAGTCAATGCTGACGAAGTTGTTGTTTTAGGCGAGTCTGCAACAGATTATCCTCTTCAAAAGAAGGGACACACAGTTGAATTTTTGAGATCAATCCCTACTATTAGAGCAAGGGGAAACCTTTTTAATGCTGTTTTTAAGATTAGATCTTCAGCTGCTTTTGCAATTCATCGGTTTTTCCAAGATAGAAACTTTGTTTACTTAAACACACCTATTATCACATCTTCCGACTGTGAAGGTGCAGGACAGATGTTCCAAGTAACAACTCTTGATCTTGATAGAGTAGCAAAAGAGGGAAAAGTTGATTATTCAAAAGACTTCTTTGGCAGAAAAGTTGCAATGACAGTGTCAGGACAGCTTCACGAAGAGCCAATTACACACGCATTTGGAAAAACATATACTTTTGGGCCAACATTCAGAGCTGAAAACTCAAACACAACAAGACATGCTGCAGAATTTTGGATGATGGAGCCGGAAATTTGCTTTTGCGACCTTGATGGCTTAATGGACATCGAAGAAGAAATGGTGAAGTATATTATCAATTACATTTTTGAACATTGCCCAGATGAACTTCTTTTCTTGAACAATATTGTCGACAAAGGCTTAATTGAAAGATTGAAAAACGTCAAAGATAACGATTTTGTTCGTTTGGATTACACAGAAGCAATCAAAATGCTTGAAAAAGTAAAAGATAGATTTGAATTCCCTGTTTATTGGGGTGTAGACCTTCAATCTGAGCACGAGAGATATCTCACAGAACAAGTTTACAAAAAACCTGTTTTCCTTATGAACTATCCAACAGAAATCAAAGCTTTCTATATGCGTCAAAACGACGACGGAAAAACTGTTGCAGCCGTTGACCTTCTTGTTCCAGGAATCGGTGAACTTTGCGGAGGTTCTCAACGTGAAGAGCGTTACGATAAACTAGTTGCTCGTATGAACGAACTTGGCATGAAAGTTGAAGAATACAAATATTACACAGATCTTCGCCGCTATGGCACAAACATTCACTCAGGATTCGGCCTAGGCTTTGAGCGTATGGTTATGTATTTAACAGGGATAGCAAACATTCGAGATGTGGAGTTGTATCCACGTACTGTTGGCTCCCTAATGTACTAAACAAAAAAAGCGTCGCATGACTGCGTTTACTGCCGTCTATCTCAGACAGTCATTTACGTATATGTAAACTCCTGCCTGTGATAAACGGCGAGCCTTGTCCTGCTCGCTTTTTTTGTTTAGTATAAAAAAATATATTATCTAGAGCGTCGAACTGCTTCGTTTACTGAGGTCCATCCGAGATGGTTACATAGGTAACTATGCGCCCACCTCGGATGACCCTCGAGCCTCGCATTTCTCTCTTTTTTTTGTTTAGTAAAATTCAATATCAAAATTATATTCTCAAAATAGTAGAGCCTCGCTCTGCTTTCTTTTTTTATTAATACATTCTATATCGACCTCGAGCCTCGCATTTCTCGCCTTTTTTGTTTAGTATCAAAAACATATATTCTCGAGCGTCACATGACTGCGTTTACTGCCGTCTATCTCAGACAGTCATTTACGGGGTTGTAAACTCCTGCCTGTGCTGATTGCCGAGCTTTAAACTAGCGCGCCCTTATGGGCTTGCCTAGTTAACACCGTAAAAAGAATTGATTTGTGCGGGTGTGCTAGGCAAGGGGCCATAAGCCCCGCGTCAGTTTTTTTTATCAAACTTATTAATTTCCTTGATATTTTTTTGATAAACATGTATCATCTGTAGTAGTGGAGGTTCGAATGTCACCGTGGTTGATAATGCTTATAATTTTTGCGAGTGTGCTGTTTTTGACACTTATTATTTCGCTTGTTTGCTATTGTCTCGTGTTTTTTAGAGGCGCGGAGATTGATTTCAACAGACCTATCGAATTTAAACTTTCAGAGTATAGAAATGATAAAGATAGAATGAAAAAAGCCTTTGAATGGTTTGATAATCAGCCATTTGAAAACCTTGAAATGAAAGTTGGAAAGTTGAAATTACATGCGCTATATCTAAAAACAGAAGGTGCGAATAAAACAGCGATTTTCTTTCATGGATACAGAGGCTCAGCTAGGAATGAGTTTAGTCCGATGATTCCATTTTATCAAAAGTTGGGATACAATATTTGTCTTGTTAGTCAAAGAGCACACGGCAAAAGCAGAGGAAAACTTATAACATTTGGAATAAGAGAGAAAAACGACTGTTTAAAGTGGGTGGATTTTATTAATAAAAAGTTTAAACCGCTGGAAATTCTTCTAGTTGGGGTGTCAATGGGTGCTTCGACCGTCCTTATGGCAAGCAATAAAGTACAATCAAATGTAAAATATATCATTGCAGATTGCGGATATGCTTGTCCTGATGAGCAAGTTAAATACTTAATAAACGTGCTGCATTTGCCATTATATCCAACAATATGGTTTGTAAAATTTTGGCTATTTGTCTTTACAGGAATAAGATTTTCGGATTACAAAATTCCGGAGATGTTAAAGAAAACAAAAGTTCCAATTTTATTTATCCATGGGAAGAAGGATAAAATGGTGCCATATTACAATACGCTTATGAACTACGACGAAAAGCCGGACAAAAAGGAAATTTTACTTATAAATGACGCTCCGCATGCGGGATCATATATATATGCAACGTCAGAATATGAGCAAAAAGTTGAAGAATTTTTAGAAAAATACAAAAAATAGGAGAAAGTACAAAAATTTAATGTTTGCTATTGCAAAACTTAAGAAAATAGTTGTATAATAAAATTATGGAAAAGATAAAAGAGTTTATTAAAGAGAAAAAATTAATTAATCCGGGCGAAGTAATCGGAGTTGGAGTGAGCGGTGGAAGTGATTCCATGGCTTTGTTGCATTATCTTGCAGGTGTACAGGAAGAATTGGACTTTGAAGTAGTTGCAATTCACATTAATCACGGAATTAGAGAAGAGAGCAGGGATGAGGAAGAATTTGTGATGACAAAATGCCGTGAACTTGGCGTTAGAGCATATAAATTCAAGATCAACTCACCAAAAATAGCAAAAGAAAAGAATGAAAGCATTGAAACAGCTGCACGTGAGGGAAGATATGACATCTTTAAATCACTAATCCAAAGGGGAGTAGTTGATAAGATCGCTCTTGCACATCACGAAAGTGACCAAGCTGAAACAATTCTCATGCATATTTTTAGAGGCTCAGGAATTGCCGGAGCAAGAGGAATGGAACCTATAAGGGACGGAATTTACATTCGTCCTATGCTAAATGTATCAAAAAAAGAAATTATGAACTATGTGCTTGATAACAACATTGATTATGTGCAAGACAACTCAAATTTTGACAACGGATACAACAGAAATTTCCTCAGAAATGTTATACTTCCTCAAGTTTGTGAGCGCTGGCCGGGTGCTGAATCAGGAATTGTTTCTTTTGGAAGAACAGTGAGCGAAGACGATGATTTCATAAATAACTATGTGCAAGACAGTGACGTTATTTATGACGATGAAATTGCAAAAATTCCTCTTACATATTTTACATATCCAACATCTGTTTTAAATAGATTATTAATTAAAATTTTCAAAAAAGTTGGAATACAGAAGGATTTCGAGAAAAAACATATTGAAATTATAACAGATCTCGCTAAGAACGGAGAAAACGGAAGTAGAGTGCAACTTCCTTTCGAAGTAGTTGCTGTTAGAGAATATAACTATCTCACACTTGTTAACAAGTTAAAAAATAGACCAGAGCTCAGAGTTCCATTTGGAATTGGAGAAATTGAGCTTGAAAACATCGGGAAAATTATAACAAAGAAAGTTAAAACCTATGAAAGCAAGCCAAACTTCTTGTTTATTGATATCGACAAAGTGCCAGCTGATGCAATTTGGAGATATAGAGAAGACGGCGATGTGTTTACAAAGTTTGGGGGCGGGACAAAGAAATTAAAGAGCTATTTTATCGATAAGAAAATCCCTCAAAGAATTAGAGATTATATCCCTGTTTTAGCTTCTGGAAATGAAATTCTTGTTATTGGCGGAATTGAAATTTCAGATAAAGTAAAAATTGATGAAAATAGCAAAATTGCATCAATAAATATTAAATTCAATAAATAATTTAATAATATATAAAACCGCGCATATAGCGGTTTTTTTTAATTAAAAATAATTTAAAAAAGAATTATAAATAAAAAATAATGCAAAAAATATTTAATTTGCATATAAAAATATATGCAATATAGTGAATTAATAAATAAAATAAAAGACTTAAAAAATAAAGTAGATTTTAAATTAATTGGCAAGAGTTTATTTGGAGAAGAAATATATGTTTTCCATGTTGGAGAATATAGCGAAAAGCAGATTTTTCTTTCTGGAGGCATACACGCAAGAGAATATATCTCATCCTTGTTTTTAATTAAAGAAATTGAATATCTAAGCAATAGAGATTTAAGTGGAGGAATATATATCCTTCCTCTCATAAATCCTGACGGAGTAAGACTTGTTTTAGAAAGTACAGATTTTATAGCTGACGAAAAGCTTAGAAGATTTTTAATAGATGTAAACGGAAGCGAAAATTTTAGCCTTTGGAAAGCAAATGGAAACGCAGTGGACTTAAATGTAAATTTTGATGCGAAATGGGGAGAGGGAAAGAGTAATCGAAGAAGACTTGGACGCGAGAATTTTATAGGATACTATCCAAACTCAGAGATTGAAAATATAAATGTAATTAATTTTTTAAAGGAAACAAAGATTGATTTAAATATTGCTTTTCATTCCAAGGGAGAAGTTATCTATTATGGTTTTGAAAAGAGCAAGGAGCAACTTAAAAAAGAAGAAAAAATAGTAAAATTTATTTCCTCACTCAACGGATATCTGCCAATAAAAAGTGTTAATAGCACAGGCGGACTATCGGACTACATCGCACTAAAATATGATATTCCGTCAATGACTATTGAACTTGGAAGTGACCTACTAAATCATCCGATAACAGAGAGATATTTGGATTACATTTTTCAAACTAACAAAGATGTGCCAATAGAAGTTTTAAAACTTATATCAAATTAAAAAAGACCTCATTGGTCTTTTCTTGGAGAGCATGTATCAGGGAAATCTTATCGATTTTCCTTTTTTGTAACATACAAACACCAGATAGTCTGGTGGATTTTTATTTTTCTATCATTGTTTTGCTTCTGAGGGAGCGGTGGAAAGTTATTGCAAATCTATGGGCTTCATCTCGGATGTTTTGCAAAAGACGAAGGGACAGAGAGTCCTCCGGAAGACGAATTGGAGTTTTTGAATGTGGAACATAGACCTCTTCAAATCGCTTTGCAAGTGAGATGATTGGAACATCTTTAAAAGATGTATTTTCAAGCTCTTCTACAACTGATGAAAGTTGCCCTTTTCCTCCGTCAATGACAAGAAGGTCAGGCTCTTTCTTGAAAGACAAGTCTTTTTGTTTGTCAAATTCAGTGTTTCGTCTTCTTAAAACTTCTTGAAGGCACGCAAAGTCGTCGTTTCCCTCAATTGTTTTGATTTTAAACTTTCTGTAGTCACTCTTAAGTGGTTTCCCAAACGAGAATACAACCATTGATCCTACTTTGTTTGTTCCAGAAATGTGAGAGATATCGTAACACTCCATTCTGTTTGGAAGTTTTTTAAGGCCAAGTGCGAACTTTAGATCTTTCACCATTTCAATGAAAATTTCATCTCCGCCCTTTGAAATTTCTTTTTGCAGAGTGTTGTTTGCATTTTTAAGTGACATATCAACAAGCTTTTTCTTAATTCCTTTTTGAGGAATAACGACTTCAACGTTAGCCCCCTTTAACATAGAAAGAGCATTAGAAACAAGCTCAAAATCCAGTGGAATATTTGTTAAAATTGTCTTTGGAACAAGCTTATTTGAATAGTATTGAAGGATATATGATGCAAGACTTTCCTCAAGAGAAGGAAGTCCGTCTGTAAAATTCGTGTTCTGACTGGAAAGAATTTTGCCTGTTCTAATTATTGTAGTATTGAGAGCAGCAAAGTTTCCGTCACTTTCAACGCAGAATATGTCAATTTCTTCATTCTTTGCAAGATCGACGATAGTTTTGTTCGCAAGCTCGTTGATCATAGAGATCCTGTCACGAAGAGTTATAGCAAGCTCAAAGTTTTCGCTCTCGCTTGCCTTTTCCATTTTTTCCTTTAATATTTCTTTAATTTCCTTTTCATTTCCATTTAGGAATTGCATAGCTTTCCCAACAAGGATTTTGTAGTCCTCCTGTGAGATAAGTCCGCAGCAGGGCGCACTGCAAAGTCCAAGCGAGTAGTTTAGACACGGACGATCTTTCTTCTTCACTAAGAAAGATTTGTTGCAGTTTCGAAGTGGAAATGCTGAGCGGATTGTCTCTAAAAGCTCATAGGCGTTGAGTCTTCCAAAATATGGTCCAAAGTATTTTGCCCCGTCACGCTTGACTTTTCTCACAACTGAGAATTTTGGATAGGCATCATGGGGATTTACTTTTATATATGGATATTGTTTTCCGTCCTTTAAAAGGATATTAAAGAAAGGCTGATGTTTTTTGATTAGGGTGTTTTCGAGAATAAAAGCATCAAGCTCAGACGGAGTGATAATATATTCAAAATCTGCTATATTATCGACCATTGTTTGAACTTTAATCTGCTTTTGAGAGTTTTGAAAATACTGGGAAACGCGATTTTTAAGAACTTTTGCTTTTCCCACATAGATTATTTCTCCCTTATTGTTTTTCATGATGTAAACGCCGCTTGAGCGGGGGAGGTCTTTTACTTTTTGCCTAATTTTTTCGTTCATCTCTTTCCTTTGATAAAATCTTTTTTAAATAAATACCTGTGTAACTTGATTCGCATTTAGCAACTTTTTCAGGAGTGCCTTGTGCGACAATTTGCCCACCTCCGTCACCACCTTCAGGCCCAAGGTCAATGATGTAGTCGGCAACTTTGATAACGTCAAGGTTGTGCTCAATCACAACAACTGAGTTTCCTTTTTCAACAAACTTTTGCAGAATTGTAATAAGCTTTTTAACATCATACATGTGAAGACCAGTTGTTGGCTCATCGAGGATATATAGCGTCTTGCCTGTGCTACGTTTTGCAAGCTCGGTCGCGAGTTTAACTCTCTGTGCTTCCCCTCCGCTTAGCGTTGTTGAAGATTGTCCAAGTTTGATATATCCAAGACCGACATCATAGAGCGCTTGAAGTTTCGTTCGAATTGAAGGGATGTTCTCGAAGAATTTGAGAGCATTTTCAACGGTCATATCCAAAACTTCGCTGATATTTTTTCCTTTATATGTCACAGAAAGTGTCTCTTGATTATATCTCTTCCCATTGCATACTTCGCAAGGAACTTCAATATCTGGCAAGAAATACATTTCAATTCGTTTGATTCCGTCGCCTTCGCAACGTTCGCAGCGTCCGCCCGGAACGTTGAAGCTAAATCTTGATGCGTTAAATCCCTTAACTTTAGCCGCCTGTGTTGATGCAAAAAGTTCACGAATAGGAGTGAATACTCCCGTGTATGTTGCTGGATTGCTTCGTGGCGTTCTTCCGATAGGGGATTGGTCGATATTAATAACCTTGTCGAAGAGCCCAAGCCCTTGTACTTTTCCATGTTTTCCCTCTTCGTGCGAAGTGCCATTTAGATAGTTTGCAAGAGTCGGATAAAGCGTTCTTGAAACAAGTGAACTTTTTCCGCTTCCGCTGACACCTGTAACACAAGTAAAGCATCCGACTGGGAATTTTACGTCAATTTTCTTAAGATTGTTTTCCTCGCAACCTGAGATTTTTAAAAACTCTGTAGGCTTTCTTCTCTTAGAAGGAATTTCAATTTTTTCCCTTCCAGAAAGGAATCTTCCTGTTATCGATTTAGGACAATTCATAATATCCTGAGGCGTGCCAGTTGCGACAATTTCTCCGCCATGCTCACCGGCATAAATTCCGACGTCAACGACATAGTCTGCATATAGGATTGTCTCCTCGTCGTGTTCAACGATAATAAGTGTATTTCCAAGATTTCTAAGTGAGAAGAGAGTGTTGAGTAGTTTTTCATTGTCTACTTGATGAAGCCCAATACTTGGCTCGTCGAGGATGTATAAAACGCCTGTAAGCCCGCTCCCAATTTGCGTCGCAAGTCTAATTCTTTGCGCCTCTCCTCCGCTTAGCGTTGACGCCTCACGTGAAAGGGTTAAATATGAAAGCCCGACATCTTTAAGGAAGGATAGACGAGAGATAATTTCTCTCAAAATTGACCCTGAAACTTTCTTATCATAATCGCTAATATTAAGATTTTTGAACAAGCTTAATAGCTTTTCAACGGACATCTCGCACATTTCGGCGATGTCAAGTCCAACCACTTTAACGGACAAAGCGGTCTCTTTTAATCTCTTTCCGTGGCAAAGATTACATTTTTGATTCTTCATAAGTCTTTGAATCTCATTTCTCATGAACTCGCTCTCAGTCTCTTTGAAACGGCGTTTAAGATTGTTTATAATTCCCTCAAATGGTGCGCTTAAAGTTTTTACGCCTCCGTTTGAACCTTTATAGCTTAAATCTAACACTTCATTGCCTGTCCCATAGAGGAAAATATTGAGCTTTTCACGAGGAAGTTTCTCTATTGGAGTGTCTAGATCGATGCCATATTTCTTAGCTATCGCATCGAAATATCCCTTTGTCATTCCGCCAAAGTTATATGTCCAGCCCAATGCTTTGAAAGCTCCGCCTTTAATTGAAAGATGTTTATTCTTTAAAATAATGTCTTCGTCGATATCCATTGTATATCCCAGCCCAAGGCAGTTTGGACAAGCCCCAAAAGGGCTGTTGAAACTGAACAGTCTAGGAGTTATTTCATCGAGTGAGTAGCCACAAGTAGGGCAAGAGTGTCTTGTTGAAAATTTCTCATGACGATTGTTGTCATAGTAAACATTCAAAATTCCTTGGCTAAGTTTTAGCCCTTGCTCAACGCTATCTGACAGCCTTTCTTTGCTGTCTTCTTTCATAGTAATTCTGTCAATGATGACAGATATAGAGTGGCGAAGATTTTTTTCCAACTGAATTTCTTCGTCGAGTCTATGAATTTTGCCGTCAATAATGACTCTTGAATAGCCCTTTTTCGATAGAGCAGAAAGGATATCTGCATGCGTTCCTTTCTTTCCAGACACAATTGGAGCTGTTATCATAATCTTTGAGCCCAAAGGAGTTTCCATGAGTCTGTCTATAATCTGGTCAACAGTCTGTGTGGAAATTTCTTTGTGGCAGTGAGGACAGAAAGGCTTTCCAATCTTTGCATATAGAAGACGCATGTAGTCATAAATCTCTGTTATTGTTCCAACTGTTGAACGTGGATTGTGATTGGTCGATTTCTGGTCAATAGAAATTGCAGGGGAGAGTCCTTCGATGCTGTCAACATCTGGTTTTGAACTTTGTCCAAGGAATTGACGTGCATAGGAAGAAAGAGAGTCCATATATCTTCTTTGACCCTCTGCAAAAATTGTATCAAATGCAAGTGTACTTTTTCCGCTTCCACTCACGCCCGTGAAAACAATGAGCTTGTTTCTAGGAAGCTCTAGATTCACATTCTTTAGGTTGTTTTCGCGTGCTCCTTTAATAATAATTTTATCACTTTCCATTTTGTAACCTCTTTTTTAGTTTACTAATTTCTTCGCGATATTCAATTGCGAGCTCGAAATCAAGGTTTGCTGAAGCCACTTTCATGAGACCTTTGAGACGCTCAATTTCCTTCGCTGCATCGACTTTTGAAAGATTATTTCTCGCTTTCTTAGTTATTTCGATTGTATTTTTAACTTCTTTAATAATTGTTTTTGGGATGATTCCGTGTTCTTTGTTGTATTCATCTTGGATCTTTCTACGTCTGTTTGTTTCATCAATCGCATGCCTCATCGCATCAGTGATTCTATCGGCGAACATGATTACATGACCTTCGCTGTTACGTGCTGCACGTCCGATTGTTTGAATCAAAGCACCTTCGCTTCGAAGGAATCCTTCTTTGTCGGCATCCAAAATTGCAACAAGCATTACTTCTGGAAGATCAAGTCCCTCTCTAAGAAGATTGATTCCGACAAGAACATCAAACTCTCCGCTTCTTAAATCATTTAGAAGATCAATTCTATCCATTGTGTCGATATCAGAGTGAAGATATCTCGCTTTAACTCCGTGCTCGGAAAGATAAACAGTTAGATCCTCTGCCATTTTCTTAGTTAATGTAGTCACAAGCACTCTTGCGTTTTTTTCAATTGTTTCCTTAATTTTTTCAAGCAAAACTTGAACTTGCCCCTGAGTTTTAATTACTTCAATTGAAGGATCTAAAAGTCCTGTTGGGCGAATGAGCTGTTCTGTAACTTTTCCAGATACTTCAAGTTCATATTTCCCAGGTGTAGCAGAAACAAAGATAGTTTGCCCAACTTTTTCTTTAAACTCTTCAAAGTTTAGAGGTCTATTGTCGTATGCAGATTGAAGTCGGAATCCATATTGAATTAAAACATCCTTTCTTGCACGGTCTCCATTATACATCGCACGAATTTGAGGAATGGTCATATGACTTTCGTCAATAAGCGTCAAAAAGCCCTTTGGGAAATAGTCCAAAAGAGTATATGGCGCTTCGCCAGGCTGCCTTCCGTCAAAGTAGCGGGAATAGTTTTCAATCCCGCTGCAATATCCAACTTCTTTCATCATTTCTACGTCATAATTCACTCTTTCTTTCAATCTTTGAGCTTCGATAAATTTTTCGTTTTGCTGAAATCTCTTAACTTCGTATTGTTCGTCCTTTTCGATTTGTTTGATTGCATTAAGTAAGCGCGGACGAGATATTGCATAGTGAGTAGCAGGGAAGAAAGTGTAAGCTTTAAGCTCTGCAAGTTTTTCTCCTGTCAAATGATTGAATTGATAAATAGACTCAATCTCGTCACCAAAAAATTCAATTCGAACAGCAATCTCACTGCTATTTGCAGGGAAGACGTCAAGTGAGTCACCTCTAACACGGAAAGTACTACGTTTAAAATCTAAATCGCTTCGCGTGTACTGAATTTCTATAAGGCGGCGCATGATTGAATTTCTGTTTACTTCATCGCCTTCACGAACATTTACTTGAAGACCATTGTATTCCTCTGGATCGCCTAGGCCATAAATACATGACACGGACGCGACAATAATTGTGTCACTACGTTCAAAGAGGGAAGCAGTCGCTGCGTTTCGAAGTTTCTCAATTTCGTCATTGATTGACATGTCTTTTTCGATATATGTATCCGTTGAAACTATGTATGCTTCCGGCTGATAGTAATCATAATATGAAACAAAATATTCGACTCTGTTATTAGGGAAGAACTCTCTTAACTCATTGCAAAGTTGAGCTGCCAAAGTCTTGTTGTGTGCGATAACTAGAGTCGGACGATTTTGATTAGCAATAATATTTGCCATAGTGAAAGTTTTTCCGCTTCCAGTAACGCCAAGAAGAACTTGATTTTTTATGCCATCGTTTAAACCCGCGGTTAAACTGTTAATCGCGTTTTGTTGATCCCTAGAAGGTATGAATTTTGAATTTAGCTGAAAGTTCTTCTTCTCCATACTATCTATTATATACACATTTTATAAATAAATAAAGGGTTTTGCTATCATTTTCAAAGAAACTCGCAAAACTTTCCTAACAAAATAGAGAAAAATTATTTTGTGGTTTTATTTTATCAATCTCGTATGTCCACCATTTGAACACGCAGGAATATTTTTATGTAAAAATTTTATCAATTTCAAGAGTCCAGCATTTGAGCTCTTCAAAAAACTCACTAGAAAAAAATAACCCAACACCAACATAATTTGAGTTATTTTTATATTATTTTTAAAATATATACAAGTTTTTGATTTATATGAT
>CALCWV010000003.1 GCA_937907645.1 uncultured Clostridia bacterium | reverse complement strand
TCCCGCTATAATGGGAAGATAGGCGTTTTTTGAAGAGCTAATCTCTAACTCTCCGTTCAATTTATTTCCCCCATTAATGATAAGCTTAGACATATTTCCTCCTAATGCACAAAAAAGACCCTCATACTTTTATTGTATGCGGATCTTTAGCCTTTTGATATGAACAATTAAGCTTCTCTTCCCTTAAAACAGCGAGGGCACTTCTTTATAGTCGTCAAAATTTCTATGCTTTTGTAAACGTGATATTCTCTTGTGAAAATCTTGTGTTGTTTTTTACATTCTAAAGATAGCAAATATGAACTTGGCTTGCTATCTAGAATAAGTAGGTCAATATCGCCCACATGCACTGTTCCATCGTAATAAATATATGAATCTTTAAGTACTGGCTGTATATTTCTAACTTCGTTCATTTTGTCTTCTCCTCTCCAAATTATATCAGTCACAAAAACTCTCGTCAACAATAAAAATCGCGAATATGCTCGTTTTTTTGTTTCCAAAAGTTATTTTATTTCCCCAAAATTTCTTTTCTTTTATAAGAATGTTCTTTCCATAAAAAAGATATCTTTTAATTCAAAAGATTTAGTGGTGTAAATAAAAAAATCGACTTTACGTCGATTTTCTTTTTATCTATTTAGTCACATTTTTTGAAAAGTCTTTATCTTTCATGAGCTCTGAATAAACTCTGTCAACTTCGGCTTTCTCGCCCTCAATTGCGACTACTTTCATAAGAGGTCTTGTGTAGTCGTCAATTTCGAAAGTAACACCGCCTTTTTCATATACATATCTTGTTCTAAGATTGTCCGCGCTTTGTTCAAAATCCATAACTTCAAGCATTGATTTAACGATCTCCATGCTCTTTTTATTAAGGCTCATAGGGAGTGATTCCATTGACTGCTTAACAAGCCCGTCATTGTTGTTTACATTCTTGAATTCAATCACTCTTTCAGTCTTGCCGTCCTTAACTGTAGTCGTGATTCTTGAAATTATTTTTCTGTTGTGTCTATTTTCATAAACGACTCTATTTTGCATTGTCTTAGAAACAAGCTCATATCCGTGCTCTTGGCAATCTTTCAAAACTTTTCAATGTCTTCCACTTTGAAATTATATTCGTACTCTATCATAACCCTCTCCTTAAGTGTATGCACATTTTAGCATATTTGCACATTTTAGTCAAGAAAACGTTTTTTAAGCAAAAAGCAGAGCTTTCACGCCCTGCTTTACTATTCCTATTTTACTTTTATCAAATAATCCTGTCCAACTTGTTGTTTTAAGAAATTAATAAATGACATTCCTTTTTCTCCGTTTAAGAAAGATCTTGGAATTATGTATTCCTTGTAAACTGGAACAAAATTGTTTGTACCTGTATAGATTTTTAAAGTAACTCTAGTTTCGCTTTCCGTTATTTTAGCAATATATTGCTTGTTGCCATATGGTCTATATAAGAATGAATAAATTAATTTTACTTTATTTCCTGCTTCTTGTTTTGTAACATTGAAAATTTCAACATAATCTTGGTGGAAGACATATTGAAAAGACTTATTAGTTTCTTTTCCAGCTTTGCCCATTAAAACAAACATAACGATACCTGCCACTAAACATAAAGCTGCAAATGCAATGAATATTCCAAATCCTGCAGTTGATTTATTTTCAGATGTGAAACTTAAAACCGCAAGCAAAACAAACAATGGCATCAAAACAAGCAAAGCAATTCCTGAAATCATCAGTCTTTTCTTCCTTGATTTAACCAGCTCTTCATTGTTATAAGGAACTGATATTTTGAATCTTATTTTATCTTCTGAATTTTCCATAATTAACCTCCTTATTTTAATTGTACAATATTTAAGAAAATTTGTCAACCATATATGTTTTTTTCTACTCAACAACTCACATTATATCATCCAAATTTTCTTTGTTTCTAACCTTTTTATATATCTTTTACACAAAAATTAAGCATTTCCAAAAAAGTCTTGCTAAATAATTTATATTCATTTATGTTTACAAATTCATTAGGTTTGTGTGCAAGTCCCAAATCTCCTACTCCAAAGATAAATGAATCTCCCCCAATTTTTTGGAAATATCCCGCTTCGCAACCACCTGTGAACGATTTCTCTTCCAATTTAAATTCTGAACAGAGTTTCTCTACCAGCTGACCTGTCTTTCTTTCCAGTGGAGGAATATTCAGTTTTTTAGAAAGTTTAATTTCCACTCCAGAGTAGATTCTTTCTAACCTTTTTATATACTTTTTCATAAGAGCTAATATTTTTCCCTCGTTTCCAACGCTATTGCTTCTTAAATCAAATTTAAGTTTTGCAAAACCAGAAACAATGTTGACTTTTTCTCCACCTTCAACAACATTCGCTGAGAGTGTTGTTCCCTCAAACATTGAACAAAGCTTTTCAATATACAAAACCAGCCTTGCAAGAACGTAGTTTGCATTAATTCCATTTGCAGGCATGCTGCTGTGACAACTTCTCCCCGTAATTTCAACATGAAATTCGGCACAGCCTTTGCTTGTTGAACAAACAGCCATATTTGTAGGTTCACCAACAATTGTTAATCTTGGAATTATTGCCCTTTCTAATAATATTTCTTGAATACGTTCAACGCAATTCAGTGTTGTTTCTTCATCTCCAGTTATCGCTATAATAATTGGTTTCTTCAAATTTTTAATTAGTCCCAAATTGTCCAATATACAAGCAAAATAACTCTTCATATCAATTGTTCCCAATCCATACATTTTATCCCCAATTAACGTGGGACAATAAGGATTGGTCTTATACAATTTTTCATCCGCCACAACTGTATCGATGTGCCCAGATAACACTATAGCATCTTCGACATTTCTTAATGTCGTGTTTAATCCAATAATCAGCCCTTCCCTGTCATCTTCTGAGCTTTTTACCTTAATTATTTCTTCAGAAAAGGGAGCAAATCTCTTTTCTAAAT
>CALCWV010000002.1 GCA_937907645.1 uncultured Clostridia bacterium | reverse complement strand
CGTTGTAATTTTAACTTCTTTCTTTCGAATTGTTCCTACAACATCTGGAATGTTTGTTGATCCTAAAATATATAGTCCAGCGTCAGCTCCTAAAAGTTCTGGATAACCTTCATATGAAACATGTTTATCTACTCCTACTTGTGCATCGACGTACTTTGCTGTAAGACCTCCCATGTATACATCATGACCAGATTCAATTCCGTCGAATATAAATCTGCAATCTGCAATAGCTGAGCCGTCATAAACTTTTTCATCTAACTCTACACTAGAAACAAATATCTTCTTCTTTAAATAGCACTTAATATCATTTGTTTCCTGAACAGTGTATAAGACTCTCTTTGAGGTGTAAACCTCGCCATTAATTTCCCATTGGATAAATTTAAATCTATCTCTTGGCTTAACATTAAGAGTAATTTTTTGTCCAATGTGATACGTTCCTGTTCCGAAAAAATCTGCTGGATTTTCGAAGTTTTTTTGAATTTTAACTTCTATTTGTTTTGAAATAATAGTATATGTCTTTGGTTCGGATACAACATATCCACCCTCAATACTATCTTTTTGTGACTTTGCAACAATTTTAACTGTCGCATCTACATTTTCATCTGTAAAATATATGTATCCGTCAATAATTTCAGCATATTCTGCTCCCTCTGTAATCTCATATTTGGCCTTATGAATGCTTCTGTAATATTTAGCATAGTTTGTGTTTGTCTTTAGCTCTAAAACTTCGTTTGTAGCCTCTAATTTTAAAACTTGTCCTGGACCAACTTTCTCAGTTTTTTCTGTAATTTGCACCCCACTAATTATTGTCTTAAACACAAGTTTCGGCTCAACTATTTTAAATTTACATTTGCTTAATCCTGAGCCTTGTCCAAGAGATGTAAAGTAGAAAGTAATAAAGTTTTCGCTGTCAACCTTGATATAATTTGTCTTAACCCACTGTTCAACGTTTGTTCCGTTTTCATTACTGTTAGATTGAGCGGTCTCAGATTTGTCTCCTTGGATAACTCTTACCTCTATATTTGAGCTATCCTTATTTTCCTCTGAAATAACTCCTGCACTTGCTTGAACATATAAAATTCCCTTTCTAGCAAACTCTTTCATTTCTTCTGTGAGATAGAAATTTGAACAACCATAGCTATATTTCTTAGAAGTTCCCTTTGATTTGCCCTCTACAACATAGAAGTTGCTTACATATTCGCCTTTTTCGTTGTAATATTTGATTTCGTCGTCCGAAACTGAAGCATTGGACAATGTTGAAGCACCTGACTCATCTGTGAAATAGTGTGTCGGAGTCGTTCCAAATCTTGATGTTAGGTTGATAACTTCTCCTGAGACAGCAGTAATATCCGCACTTGCTACATTTTGATCGCTTGCTGGAACAAAGAAGGACATGAAAAAGCCAATGCTTGTCAAAAGCATTATTAGCACGCTTAATAAGATTGGCTTTATTATTTTTTTCATTTTATCCCTCGAAATTCTTTCTTATACTATTATATAAATCTTTGTTTTCCGTGTAGGTCGACGCTGGTGTTATATAATTTTGATTGCTTTTTAATGTATAAACTGCAAGTTTTAGATCGGCATAAACAGCTGGGAGATCGACCTGATCAGCTATATATTTATATACATATGGTCCTGGAACTTCTGCAACGCCATTACTCTTGTAACTGAGTACTGATTGACTGCTGACATTTACATCAGCTTCCGCCGACCCTACTCCAAGCATAACATACTCTGTTCCATTGTAATTGTATATAAAGTCTGGATATTTATGGAAGATTTTTGTAAGTTCTTCTTTAATATCGATAAATTTATCTACTCCTATTTCTCTAAGCTTTCTTTGAATAAAATCAATTTGGAATTCGTCCATTCTGAGCCAGTTGTAAATCTTTACATTATTTCCCATTATTAAACGGCATTTGTAGTTTGCATTTACAACTCTCTTAAGTTTTGGCTCAAACAAAATTCCGCAGAACAAAGCTCTTGAAATGATAGAGTCGTCAATATTTACTACTGAAGGAATTGTTGAGTGATCCCCAACTGATAATTGAAGACATGTTGCAAGGGCGTTTCTAATGATACATCCCTCAAACTTAGCCTCAGAGTTAACAACGTTAACGCAGACATAGGCATTTTCAACTTTACAGTTTCTCATGACAACGCCAACTGTTTTTACTCCGTCAACATCGCGAATTCCAACAACCTTTCCAGCTCCTTCAAGCTCGGAAAGAGCTGCGTTTTCTTTAAACTCTGCTCCTCTTAAATGGATATTGTCTATGACAACATTGCTACGTCTGATGTTGAATTTTTCATCAGTTATTCTTGCAATCTTATCAAAATTAATCATATGTCCGTTTCCGTGAACATTGTTTTTAATTACAAGTACATCTCCATTCTCTGGGATAACTATATCGCTTTGTAACACAACACAATATCCTTCATCTGTAAATAATTTTAATTGATCATAATTGTAAACGTTTACCCCGTCCACGAGAGTGAACGTGTATTCGTCTTTTTGTGGCCACGCTGGATTCAATTGAACTTCTGGCTCAACTGAGATTGTAACATCTCCAGCAGGTCCTATGAATGTTACTAATCCGTTTTCATCAACTGTTGCAAGTTCTGGATTACTTGTCTTCCAAATAAGTTTGATTCCAGAATTTTCCGGCTTAATAACTTTTATCTTCATTTGATAATTGCCATGTGTTGCTTTTGGATCTTCTGCTCCAACAAATCTTGTTCCCCAAACTCTGTATCCACCAATTCCTAAATCGTCATTGATCTTATCGAGTTCAAGTTCCAAAGCACTTAAAACTGGAACAATATTAAATGTTCTTGTTGTAAATATCTCTGGCTTTTCAGCAACATATGCGGTTATCTCAACTGTTCCCTTGTTCTCACCTGCTACAACAAGACCGTTTTGGTCAACAGTAGCAATTGAAGGATCACTTGATTTGTAAACAACTGTAAATGGAGCTACATTGAATGGCTCACCCTTGACAACAAGTTGAACCTTGTATCCTGAATAGATCATGCTTACAGTTTCGTTAAATGAAATTTTCTTAACTGTATTTGCATATTCCACCATTACATTTGTAAATATATTTTCATTGTAAACAGAAGTTATCACAACTAAAGCTGTTCCATAGTCTGTGAATGTTACTTTCCCGTCCTGATCTATTGTTGCAACATCGCTATAGATTGAATATTTAACTTCTTTTTGATAAGTGTCAACTGGATAAGCTTCACCTTTGATTGTAACGGTCTTGTAGTTAACAAATACTTCTGTTGAATCAACATGAATTGACTCACAATCTCTAAGCACTCTCACGCAGAACTTTCCAACTACGATTGAGTCTGCTTTCAAAGTGAATGTTGCTTCTCCTCCATTCATTGCCGAGATCACACCATCTTTGAATGACATAACTTGCAATGTTTGGCTATTTCTGTTTTCGTTTTTATCTTCAATTGTGAACACAACATCTTCTTTGTCACTTGGCAAACACTTCAAAATTTGAAGTTTGTATTCTTCTCCCGCTTTCAAAGTTAATGTCGTTCCTTTTTCTGTGAAATCTTTTGTATCAATTGTTATTCCAACTAAAGTGTTGTCTGTGAAGTAGAAGGAATAGCTCTTTGAAATGTTTGTATTTCCCTTTGAAATAAACTGGATGTTTACTTTTCCTGATTTCAAGAAGTGAATGCTGTTTCCAACAATCATAGCGATATCTTCATTATCGATAACAATTTCAACTTCTTTGTTGCTTGCGTCTGAAGGATAAATCCTCTTGTTGAAATCTAAGTGAGGCTTAGCAACAACAATTGATCCTTGGCTCTTTTCAAGTTCTCTTCCAAAAGTGATATCAAGGTCAGACACTTCACTGATAATATCGACTTCGCAGTCTTGATATACTTTTTCGCCATAGTAATCTGTTGTGTAAACTCTAATTACAGCCCTTCCGCCATAAAGGCCTCTGATAACTCCGTCTTTTGAAATTGTTAAAACAACGTTTGTCCCATCGTCATTTGCTGTACTTGAAATAATCTCATAGTCAAACGCCTTGTTTGTCGCATCGCTTGGATAGTATTTCTTCACATATAGATTTGCTGTTGAATTTTTCTTAATTGAAATCGCATTTGAATTAAGCTCAAAGCTGTCAATGTATCCAAATGTGCTTACAACTTCCACACTCTTTGTTATATTGCTTCCGTCGGTTGTGGATATTGTCAAAGTAACCTTTCCCGGTCTTGAGAATATAACTGTCTTATCCTCTATTCTAGCAATATCTGTGTTATCAATGCTGTAAACAAGTGTTTTATTTGTTGCATTTGATGGCTCAACTATTGGATTAATAACAACCCTTTCACTATTAGAAACAAGTCTGTCTTCAATTGAGATATTGGTTATCTTATTGATAACTACGATAGTTAATTCCTTATATACTTGATTTGAAACTTCAACTAAAATCTTGCTTGTTCCACCAGCAACTGCCTTTATTTTGTTATTGCTAATTTCAACAACCTTTGCTACACCTTGTGTGTGTGATGTTTCTTTCAAGAAAATTTGTTTATTTGTTGTATTATATGGAATCCACTTTAAAACGTTAACTTCTATTATTTCTCCAACTGATAAAGTTTGGATTCCCTCGTAGCTAAGAACTGCATTTACTGCATCTCCGCCTGTATATTTGATTGAGAATTGTTCTGAAACTGCTCCGTCATTGCTGTCAACTTTAATTATTGCAGTTCCTGGAACTGTAAAGTTTAGTTTTCCGTCGTTTATGAAAGGCTTAAATTCTTCGCTTTCTTGTGAAATAAATTTCACGATTGAAACTTTGAATTGTTTGTCTGTTGTGTACTCAGGCAAAAGTTTGAAACTTAGATCTACAACATCTTCTGCAGTCAAATATGTTTCTTGAACATAATCTAACTCAGTGTCAAATGTTATATCTTCGCAAAGCTGAACAACGCTTACAAGAATTACAACAACCTCTTCTGTTCCATATTCATCAACGAGTGTACACTCAACTTCCGCACTTCCGATTGCCAAAGCTTTGATAATATTATCTTCAAGAGAAATTACTGTTTGGCCTTCGAACGCAGGTGTTTGCGATTTGATCTTGATTGTTATCTCTTCGTACTTACCTTCCTCGAAGTTAAGCGCGTTCGTTTCTCCAATCATCATATTGATAGGTTCCCCATCAACTGTAATTGCTCCTGTTCCCTTGTCGGTCTTTTCAATTGTAAATTCGAAGTAAACGCCAGATCCGTCTAAAGCTGCAGCTGTTATGTGTGCAACTCCATTCTTCTTAAAGATTATATATCCGCCTTCAATTGTAGCAACACTTGTATCTCTAACTGTGTACTGGATTTCTTTGTTGCTTGTATCTTCTGGAAGAACCCTTGTCTGCAACTTAACTCTTGAGTTTGTTGTCTTAATATTTGCAGGAGAAACTTCAATACTCTCCATTTTTCTAATTCCATTGACTTGGAAATTATATTGCATGTTTGCAACAACTACAGTGATTGTAGCTGATCCTCCAGCAACAGCCCTGATCTTCCCTTCTCCAAGTACTTCAAAAACTTTTCCTGAAGAATCCATTGTCGTTTGATTTCTTATTTTTATATATGGTTTTACAGTAGCGTTACTTGGAACTGTCGAAACAACTTTGAATTCAAATTCTTTTCCAACTTCAATTCCTTCTGGAACTTCTTCAAATTCTGCTGAAAGAATTTTGTCTTTTAGATATCTTATAACAATAGCTTTTTCACAATTTCCGTCTTCCGACTTTATAACTATTTCTGCTGTCCCAGCATTATTAAAGTAGATTGAATTGTCCGTTTTTCTAATCGCACTATTTGAGCTCATTGTCCACTTGAGCCCCTTATTTGTGGCATCTAGTGTAGAAGCTGAGATTGTAAATTCAACAAGTGGATTACATGTCACATATTCCTCTTCATATAAATCAAGGTCTGTAACAAAATCAATATCTTCAACTTTTCTGTTAACAATTACATCACAATATTTTTTGATTTTTTCTCCGCTATATTTCTCGCAGGAAACTTCTATTCTAGCCGTTCCTCCGCCAATAGCTTTGATTCCTCCGTTCCCAAGAAGCTCAATGACTTCATTTCCTCCTCCATTTTGCGTTTGAGAAAGAATTTTATAACTCACATTCTTGTTCTGAATGTCAAGAGGATAAATAGTTGTTTCTATTTCAGCAAAGTCACCATATTCAATCTCTATTGTTTCCTTCCCTAAAACAAGGTCAACAGGATATCCATTTGTATAAGTAACTGTAACTGTCTTTTTAACAGAGCTATTTTTCTCATTTGCATAAACTTCAATTTCAACTGAGCAGTATCCGTCCCTGAGAATAGTTACAACTCCGTCCTCGCTCACTGTCGCAATGTTGTTGTCCTTTGAAACGAAATAGAAATTCTTATTCGTCGAGTTCGCTGGATATGACTTTGGACTCAGTTTTAACTCTTTTGTAGCAATCACATATGAGTCATCCATTTCAATTTTAGTAGCAGGACTCTCAATATAAATTGAGATGATTTTTTCGATAAATTCAGTTTCGTTCTTCTGAATTCTTGCTCTAATAAGAGTATTTCCTCCGCCGATAAACTGAACATATCCACTGTCGTCAACATAAACGACATTTTCATCATCGCTCGTGAATGTCACATCAACATCAAGGTTTAGTGGCACTGTCGTGTAGTTGATGTAAGTTTCACCTTTTTCAATTTTTTCACTTATAGAATTGGTTTCTAAAATTAGATCGTAGGCATAGCCGCTTGTGTAAACAATTTCAAGACTTGTTTTGATCTGCCCTTGCACACTGACAAGTTCAATTTGGGCTGTTCCTTGCTTACTGAATGTTACAAGTCCATATGAGTTTACAGTGGCGATGTCTTCGTTCAAACTCTTATACTGAACAGCTGTTATTGTGGCATCTTTTGGATAAACATCGTAGCTAATCTGATATGTTGAGTTTGCAACTACAACTTTTTCCTCTGCAAGAATAACGCTTTCAATAGGTTTTACAACTTCTACAATAATTGAACTACTAATCAAACTATTTTCTGCAGAAGTCGAAACAATTTTAACTTTCCCTTCCTTTACACCATGAACGAGTCCGTTTGCGTCAACTGTTGCAATCTTTTCATCTTCTGTGGTGTAAATAACATCTTTGTTTAATGCTTCCGTTGGATAAATAATGCTCTTAAGTTGCAAGTTGTTTCCTATTCCAACAAAGAAGTTTTCATTCTCTTTATAGTCTGATGTTAAATAGATTTCATGAGGTTTTGTATCTGTTATGTAGAAATAACAGCTTGCTTTTTTGTTCCCGTCTGTTGTTGTAGCAGTGATATATCCTGTTCCAAATCCAACAAATGAAACGTTTCCGTTTGAGTCGACCATTGCGACATCTTCGTTTGTGCTCGACCAAATTATTTCTTGGTTCGAAGCGTTCTTAGGAAGTATCGTTGCTTCAATCTTTATCGAATCGTCAATCTTTGCTTCAATCTGTGACATATTCAAAGAAATACTATCGACTGGAATTGAAACGAATCCCGAAACAACATTAACTGTCAAATTAACGACAATAATGATAACAAGAGGAATAGCTATCATTAAGAAAATAAGTAACTTTTTCATTATGCTTCAATCCTCCTATATCTGTCTTCTAATTTATAGAACAGTAAGAACATTTCCACGGCAACGTATGGCACAGAGAATCCGTACAATACGATATATATAGCTGGTAAATTAATGATAAAGGAAACAATGAGTGCTCCAATCCCCATGATTGATGCGATTATGAAGCCTTTGCTGAGTGTTGCTGTAACATTTCGTGTACTCTTTGTAACTTCCTTGCCATCCAAGTACATAAACTGTGGCTTTTTGATATCCATTGAAATTGACGATGCAATATTTCCGACAATAACGAGAATAACTGCGAGAGCGATGAGTATTGCATCGAGATAACTTAAGAAGTTAAATAATGCAAGCACTAAGCAACTTATTATAATAGCTGGAATTGCAACTATAACGTGCAACATAAATTTCACTGTAACTTGTTTTGTATATGAAACTGGGATGATTTTAGTGTGGAAGAAGTTTCCTCCTTCTCTCGTAACTGATGTAGCTGCGAACGACGTCCCCATTGTGAGGAACATAATCAAAACTAGCACGCTGACGCCAGGAAGAACACCCTTTCCTAATCCCTCAACTCCGATACTTGAAGCAATTGAGTTTGAGAAGTAAACCATAAGTGGCGTTGTAATTACGATTGTTAAATATTGGAAGGAATAATTTACTGATCTAAATATGTTCAAGAACTCTTTAAAGAACAGTGCTTTTGAAACCGATCTTTCTTTGATAACTGTCTTTTTAGAATAGAAATTTCCATCTCCTTCCGAGTTTTTAAGCAAGATTTTTAAGTAAACTTTTTGTGCAAAGAATAAGATTCCAGCACAAAATACTATGCTGAGTGCAAGCACAATCAGTAAGCTGCGAGCAAGTCTGTAATTTAACAAAATGTTTTTCAATAGTATTGGAAAATATAGATAACTTGCTACGCTCTTGATGCTGACAACCATCTGCTCAGAGAATAGCGTCGACGCCCCTCCGTTTTGCAGGACGGCTAAGATAAATTTTAAGCATGTGATATACAAGTAGAATCCACCAGCTACAAAACAGATGTAAATTATTAACATAACAACAAACTTGTTTTTCAAATATCCAATTAAATACATCATTGGGACTGACAAAACAAGTGAGAAAAGGAATGGGAGCAATGGGAATAGCAATATAAACAATGGCAAAAGTAGGTAGAACACATATGATTGTCCCGAAAGTATTCCAAACTCAATCATAACAGGCAACACCAAAACAAGTGAGAAAATCATTTCTTTGATGTAGAGATATGTAACTTTTGAAAGTAAAATTGTCCTTCCGCTAACAGGAAGTTTAAGTAGGTCGTTGTCTGAGCTAAAGAAAAGAGTCTTTGTTGTTAAACTCAATCCGAATAGTAACTGCGCAAGCTGAACAATAAATATGAAGTAAACAACAAACTCATTTCCTAAATCAGCATCAATACAAGATGTTATTACACTTCTAAAAGCATATAGCACAACAAATCCAATGACGCCAACTCCAAGTGTTAAAATTATTGCTTTAAAAATCTTATAAAAAAGGCTAGCGCCCTTTGTTGATCTGGCTGCTTTTGATAAGAATTCAATTTTTAATAAAGCAATAAATTGATTCACTTATTCCCCTTTCTTTGTTTGACGTTTTTCAGCGTTCTTTTTAATTGTTTTTATATCCTTAGCTTCTTTTTTCTCGCTGCGGATCTTTATCTTTTCTTCTTTTTTATCTTTTTGTTGAATTTTTTTGATAGATTGAGCTCTTTTAATAATGTTTTTCTTCTCAATATGTTTCTCTTTTCTAAGAGTTTTCTTATCTTTATAAAGAATTGTTTTCACTCTTTGATCTTTTGTCATGTCAAGGAAGTAATCTTCGAGTGAAACAGAGCTTTCTTTCATGAATTTCTTCACGTCCACAATTTCCATAAGTTGTCCACGATTGATAATCGCAACTCTATCGCATAGCTTTTCAACCATGTCGATATTGTGAGATGAGAAGAAAACACAATTTCCCTTTCTTTTATGTTCTTTCATGTATTCCCTGATCTCAACAGTTGATTGTGGATCAAGACCAACAAGAGGTTCGTCCAATATCCAAACTTTGGGGTTGTGAATTAACGCAGCCATAATACAAATTTTTTGGTGCATTCCGTGAGAATATGATCTGATTTGATTGTCTAAAGCATGTGACATACTAAATTTCTTTGCAAGAGTTTCCATTCTCTCTTGAATTTCTTCTTTGGGAACCCTATAAATATTTCCCATATAGTTCACATATTCTTTTCCAGTCAAATTTTCATAAACAGCGTGATTATCTGGTACATATCCCAAATTTAACTTCGCATTGATAGAATCTTTTTGCATATCATATCCGCAAACCTTTATTTGACCTTCTTCAAAGGGAAGGATTCCTGTTATACACTTAATTGTGGTCGATTTTCCAGCTCCGTTTTTGCCAAGAAAGCCAAAAACCTCCCCATCCTTTACTGTCAGGGAAAGGTCTTTTACAGAGTAGAAATTTGAATTTTTATACTTTTTTGAAAGATTAGTGATTTCTAACATTTTTACCTCTTTTTCATTTAAAACAATTTTATCATAAATGCTATTAGGTGTCAATACTAAATTTCGATATATTATTATATATATAATAAATCTTCATAAAATCTTAATTAAAATATCGTGCATATTGTGCGATTTTGAAATTTCAGTTTTTGTCATAAAAATTAATTTTTCTGTCATTATTTTTATAAAAAAATCGATTTTTATTTAAATAATTAGCTAACTTATTGCAAGAAAATGATTTTAAAAATTTAAAATAATAAAATCCCGCAATATGCGTTGTTTACGATTAAATAAATATTTATTATATTTAAAATTAAATTAAAAAAATAATAATTTTCTTGTTTTTGCGAATAAAAAAACAGCAAAATTATTGCTGTCTTTTCATTATATTTTTTTTATTAAAATTTTTCATTTAAAATCTCAAAATATGCTTGAGGATGGTCACAAACAGGGCATTTTTCTGGGGCTTTATCTCCTACATAGACATGTCCGCAATTTCTGCAAATCCATACAGTTTTTTCAGTCTTTTTAAAAATCTTCTTTTCCTTTACAAGCTTTGCCAAAAGAAGATATCTCTCTTCATGTCTCTTCTCAATCTTTGCAACTTCATCAAATCTATATGCAATTTTATCAAAACCTTCCTCTCTTGCTTCTTCTGCCATTTGCTTATACATTGCTGTCCATTCTCCATGTTCTCCAGCTGCGGCATCTAACAAGTTTTCAAGTGTTGAAGGAACTTCTCCTCCGTGCAATTCTTTGAACCATAGCTTTGCGTGTTCCTTTTCATTCCCAGCAGTTTCTTCAAAAATTTCTGCAATCTGCTCATACCCTTCTTTTCTTGCTTTTGAAGCATAATATGTATATTTATTTCTTGCTTGGCTTTCACCGGCAAATGCATCTTTCAAGTTTTGTTCGGTTTTACTTCCCTTTAATTTCATTTTCTTTTATCCTCCTTATATGATTATATTTTACTAAATCGGCGAATTAAAGTCAAACAATAGCCGTATCAAAAAATTATTGTTTTTACAAACCTAAAACAAACTTTTATATAAGCAAAAAACAAACTAAAAATTACACAAATTTAAAATCACTGTATATGCAAGGTTTTTAAAAAGTAAATATTTTAGATAAACTTAATAGTATAATATTCATAACAAAAACTATAAAATAAAATTTTTAAGACTTTTCATCATAAAGGAATAGAAAAAGAATATCTAGGCTTCTAGTTTAACTGGACTATATATCCCTAGCTTAAATGAATATGAAATTAAAGTCAGATAACCTAACTCCTTGACGCTGT
>CALCWV010000001.1 GCA_937907645.1 uncultured Clostridia bacterium | reverse complement strand
AAAAAATGGATAGCAGAAAAGTTATCCACAAAGGGAGGGAAAATGCAAAAATTTATTCAGACTATTAATGGACATGTAATTAAATTCAACGGAAGAAAATTATTCATTGATGGAAAACCTGTTGATATAAAGCTCAAGCGCGGGATTGGAATATTTGGAGATAATAATCTCTCTGTAGTAAATATAAATGGAAAGACTGTTGTTTGCTTTAATAGAAATAAAATTGCTATTTCTTCAGAAGGGATAGAGGTGAACGGCGAAAAAGTTGAGTTGGGAGAAGGTAAGACTTCAACTAAGATCGATCTTAATCAGCAACTCAATAAAGGAGCAAAAAAATATTTGATTTCTCTTGAGGAAGCTGACTCCATTGAATCAAGTGGTGCAATTTTTAGAAGAATAATCGCATTGAAAGATATTGTAGACAACAGAGGCAAAGTCCTTGTAAAAAAGGGAGAAAAAGGAGGCTTTGTTGAGTCCAGAGATTCTCTTTCAGATTTGGGAACTTGCTGGATTTATGGAAATGCAATTGTTTGTGGAGAGGCTTATGTTCATGGGAATGCGAAAATCAAGGACAAAGCTCTAGTTTATGGAAATGCAGAAATTTCTGGCAACGCGGAAATTTCAGATAAAGCGATTATTCGCGGGAATACAGAAATTTCAGGGAATGCAAAAATTTCAGGCAAGGCTGTTATTTGCGGGAATGCAGAGATTTCGGGGAATGCGGTTATTACAGATGATGTAAAAATTTCAGGGAACGCAGAAATTTCAGGGAACGCAAGTCTGTCAGAAAATGCAAGTTTGTCAGGCAATTGTGAAATTAGTGGGAATGTAAAGATAAGCGGAAATGTAAGCCTATCTGGAAATCATACTTTAAGTGGTGACATGGTTATAGAAAGCCAAGGTCAGTTAAAAGAAACAATTATTAAAAGTCGTCGTAAAATTAGTGTGGGCCATGTTGGGCTTTTTAACATTGGAGCAGTTTATAATGGAAATATTATAATCAGCGGGAAAGATAGCAATTGTAAAATTAATAATAGAGGGGCAACAATACAAGGAAACGGAAACATAATCTGTCAGAATGTTGGAAAGGTTTATAACACAGAAAACAATAAAAATTCAAGCACAAATGAGGTTGAAAAAGGAAATTAAGAAATAAAAAAACAGCGCATATGCGCTGTTTTTTTGCCGGAGTTAACGGCAATTAGAGATTTTTTTAAGGAGCTGATGCTCTTTTTTTTGTTTGAATATTTTTTTGCTGTATCAAGCTTTGCTCAAATATCAATTTCCGAAGATATGCTTGGAATTGAGAAAGTTTTTGTTTTCACAAAAGGCTCAATTCATATATGTTCTTCCATTTTTACTTCTCACAAATCTTTAGCTTATGTCAAACTTATTTTTCTCTAACATAATAACTTCCAGAGTGTTGTGTAGCTGGGAATCTTTTACCTTTTTCAAGGTATGTGCTTCCACCACAACGGCAGTTCTTATCATATGCAGTATAGTTACCGCTTGTTGGAACTTCTTCACCTGGAACCCATTTCTTTTCTGCCATATCTACCTCCCGAGTTTAGTGTGTGCAGGAGTTGAAATCTTATGCAGAAAAATTTAAAAAACTTATACAAAAAATTTTAAAAATCTACAATGTTTTGCTTGATAAAAATATATGATTTTGATAAAATATATCCGATAAATAACGAAGGTTAAAAGGAGAATTTATGAAGAAATACGTTTATCAATTTAAAGAAGTAGAAAAAGCCGATAAAAACCTTTTTGGTGGTAAGGGCGCAAACCTTGCTGAAATGACTAAATTGGGGATGCCTGTTCCACAAGGATTTATTGTTACAACAGAAGCTTGTACACAATATTACAAAGATGGAAGAAAAATCAATGACGAGATCATGGCACAAATCTCTAAGAAACTCGCAGAATTAGAGAAAATCACAGGAAAGAAATTTGGTGATGTTAAGAATCCTCTTCTTGTTTCAGTTCGTTCTGGCGCAAGAGTTTCAATGCCTGGTATGATGGACACAATTCTTAACCTTGGACTTAACGACCAAGTTGTAGAAGGATTGGCAACATTAACTAACAATCCAAGATTTGCTTACGACTCATACAGAAGATTTATCCAAATGTTCTCAGACGTTGTTATGCAACAAGAAAAATCAAAATATGAAAGAATTTTAGACGAAGTTAAGGCAAAGAAAGGTGTTCAATTCGATAAAGACCTTTCAGCTGAAGACTTGAAAGAAATCGTTGCTATGTTCAAAAAGTTATACTTGAAAGGACAAGGCGAAGAATTCCCACAAGATCCAAAAGTTCAACTTATCGAAGCTGTTAAGGCTGTATTTAGATCATGGGATAACGAAAGAGCTAATGTTTACAGAAGAATGCATGACATTCCATATGAATGGGGAACAGCTGTAAACGTTCAATCAATGGTTTTCGGAAATATGGGAGATGACTGCGGAACAGGTGTTGCTTTCAGCCGTAACCCTGCTACTGGAGAAAATGAATTCTATGGAGAATACTTAATGAACGCTCAAGGTGAAGACGTTGTTGCCGGAATTAGAACTCCATTACCTATCGCAACTCTTAAGAAACAAAACCCTGCAGTTTACAAGCAATTTGTTGATATTGCTAAGACACTTGAAAAACACAATAAAGATATGCAAGATATGGAATTTACTATTGAAAAAGGTAAATTGTATATGCTTCAAACAAGAAACGGAAAGAGAACAGCTAAAGCGGCTCTTAAGATCGCTGTTGACCTCGTTAAGGAAGGGCTACTGACAGAACAAGAAGCTTTAATGATGATCGATCCTAAACAATTAGACGCTTTGCTTCACCCACAATTTGAAGACAAAGCTTTGAAAGCTGCTACACCTATCGCTGAAGCTCTTCCTGCTTCACCTGGTGCTGCTTGCGGAAAGATCGTATTTACAGCTGAAAGAGCTAAAGAACTTGCTGCAAACAAAGAAAAAGTTGTTCTTGTAAGACTTGAAACATCTCCAGAAGATATTGAAGGAATGATGGCTTCACAAGGTGTTCTCACAGCTCGTGGTGGAATGACATCACACGCTGCCGTTGTTGCAAGAGGAATGGGAACAGCCTGCGTTGCAGGATGCTCAGCATTGAAATTTGCTCAAGATGAAAAATCATTCGAATTAAACGGAAAAATCTATAAAGAAGGCGACTTGCTTTCATTTGATGGATCAACAGGAAAAATCTATGATGGCTTAATTGCTACAGAACCAGCTAAGATTTCTGGCGAATTTGCTACAATCATGAAATGGGCTGACAAGTACAGAGCTTTACAAATCAGAACAAACGCTGACAATCCAAAAGATGCTGAAAACGCATTTAACTTTGGTGCAGAAGGAATCGGACTTTGCAGAACAGAACATATGTTCTTTGAAGCTGACAGAATCCCTGCAGTAAGAGAAATGATTGTTTCTTCAACAGTTGAAGAGAGAAAGAGAGCTCTTGCTAAACTTCTTCCAATGCAAAAGAAAGACTTTATTGGCCTTTACACAGCTATGAGAGGAAAGCCAGTTACAATCCGTTTCTTGGATCCACCTCTACACGAATTTGTTCCACATGAAGATAGCGAAATCAGAGCATTAGCTAAAGAAATGGGATTAACATTCGAAAGATTAAAGAGAACAGTAGAAGATTTACACGAATTCAACCCAATGATGGGACACCGTGGACTTCGTCTTGCTGTAACATATCCTGAAATTGCTGAAATGCAAACAAGAGCAGTTATCGAAGCTGCTATCCAAGTATCAAAGGAAAAGAAATATAAGATTGTTCCAGAAATTATGATTCCTCTCACTTGCGATGTAAGAGAATTTAAATATGTTAGAGATATCGTTGCTAACGTTGCTGACCAAGTTATCGCTGAAAACAAGGTTAAGATGACATACAAGATCGGAACAATGATCGAAATTCCTCGTGCAGCTGTTACAGCTGATCAAATCGCTTCATATGCTGAATTCTTCTCATTTGGAACAAACGACCTTACACAAATGACATATGGATTCTCACGTGACGACGCTGGAAAATTCCTTGACGCTTACTACTCAAAGAAGATCTTCGAAAGCGATCCATTTGCTAGACTTGATCAAATTGGTGTAGGTAGATTGATTAAGATGGCAGTTGAACTTGGAAAATCAACAAGACCTGACATCAAACTTGGAATCTGTGGAGAACATGGTGGAGATCCATCATCTATCGAATTCTGCCACAAGACAGGCTTGACATATGTTTCATGCTCACCATATCGTGTGCCAATTGCTAGACTTGCTGCAGCTCAAGCAAACATCAAATTCCCAAGAAACTAATTATCGGGATTAACTAAAATTATAAAAAGTAGGATAATCATTAAGTATTATCCTTTTTTTAGTAAAACAGCGCATATGCTGTTTTTTCAATAAAATAATTAAATTTTTTAATTTTTTATGTAATTTTGCAGTTGCAACGTGTTTTTTGAGTAAAAGATATGCTTTTCAGCTACAAAATGGAAATATTTCTTAAAAAGTGTACTAATTTTTAGTTTACAAAAAAATATAAGTATGCTAAAATATCAATGTAAAAGTGAGGTATAAAATTATGATGATTGATCCACCAATTGATGAACTTGTAAAGAGAGCTAGAGGCAACGTCTATGTTTTATCAAATATTGTTGCAAAAAGAGCAAAGGAAATCGAAACTTTGAGAAGAGTTGATTCTACTGATATCGATTTAAAATCTATCAGTCAGGCTTGCCAAGAAGTTTATGATGGAAAAGTTGTTCCAAGCGACTTTTAGTGCTATACAAATAAATAAAAATGTGATATAATTCTATTGTAGAAATACAGTAGAATTTTTTTTGGAGGAAACTTGTTCGCTTCTGTCATTATTGATCAAGATACAAAGGCTCTCGATAAGGTCTTTGAATACATAATTCCTGACGGTATGCCTATTGAAAAGGGGATGCGTGTTTTTGTGCCGTTTGGAAACAGAATCTTGCAAGGTTTTGTGATTGATAAGCAATATAAAAGTGAATATCCATCCGAAAAATTAAAAGCGATAATTTCGCCAGTTGAAGATTTTTCTGCCATTAAGCCTGAGATGTTAGAGCTTATGAACTTTATGTGTAAGAAATATCATCTTCGCATGACGTCTATTCTTAGACTTTTTATTCCTGCAGAAATGAGAGAGGGGAAGGTCAAGGAAGTGTTTGAAAAGAGCTGCAGATTAACTGATGAAAACGTGGAAATATCTCGCGGGAAAAATCAAATTGAAATTGTTAAATATCTCAAGGAACATAAAGAAGAAAAATATGAAAAGCTGAAAGAACTTTTCGGATATTCCTCTCTAAAAAGTTTAGAAAGCAAGCATATAATCGAAATTTATAAAAATCAAATTAATAGAAGTCCATATGTCGGGGAGATAAATGATAAAAAAATAAAACTCAACGACCTTCAACAAAGGGCAGTTGACACAATAAAAGGGGATGATACTTTCCTTCTTCACGGCGTTACAGGAAGCGGAAAAACTGAGGTGTATATGCACCTTATTTCGAGGGTGCTAAAACAAGGGAAAAATGCAATTATGCTTGTTCCAGAGATTTCACTTACACCACAAGTTTTGGCAAACTTTAGAGCAAGATTCGGGGATAAGATTGCAATTCTTCACAGTGGTCTTTCGGCAGGCGAAAGATTCGACGAGTGGAAGAGATTATTCTTGGGCGAAGCAAAGATTGCTGTTGGGGCGAGATCTGCTATCTTTGCACCACTAGACAACCTTGGAATGGTCATAATTGATGAGGAGCACGAGCAGAGCTATATTTCAGAATCCAACCCAAGATATGACACCCACTCAGTGGCGATGTTCAGGGCTAAGTATAACAGGTGTCCGCTTGTTCTAGGCAGCGCAACTCCTAGTGTTGAGAGCTATGAAAAAGCTGTTAGGGGAGAATACAAGCTTGTTGAACTACCTGTTAGAGTGAATGGAAGGGAGCTTCCAAAAATTCAAATTGTTGATATGATGATGGAAATTAGAAGCGGAAACAGTGGAATCTTTTCGAATCAGCTTATCAGCGATTTGGCAAGTGTAATAAACAACAAAAAACAAGCTATGATTTTCATCAATCGAAGGGGATATTCCTCTTTCATGATGTGCAGAGATTGTGGCTATGTCGCAAAATGCAAGGACTGCGATGTTTCACTTGTTTATCATAAGGAAGACAACAAGCTGAAATGCCACTACTGCGGAAAGCAATACAAAGTTTTGGATGTTTGTCCAAACTGCGGAAGTGAGCGAATCAAGGAAGGTGCAGTCGGGACTGAGAAGGTCGTGAGCGAACTGAAAAAGTTGTTCCCAGATGTAAAAATTCTTCGAATGGATAATGATACAACCTCAAAAAAGAATGCACATGCTAAGATTTTGGAAGAATTTAGAAGTGCTAAGCCAGGGATTTTAGTTGGAACGCAGATGATAGCAAAGGGACATGATTTTGAGGATGTGACACTCGTTGGGATTGTCGACGCCGACCAAAGTTTGTATCATAGCGACTACAGAAGTACAGAGAGATGTTTCCAGCTTATTACACAGGTTAGCGGGAGAGCAGGAAGAAGTAAGGACGAAGGAAAAGTTGTCTTGCAGACATATTCTCCTCGCCATTATACATACAAGTTTGCGGCGAATTACGACTACAAGGGATTTTTCAGGAAAGAGGAAAATATCCGCGCAACCGCAAAATTTCCACCTTTTACAAGGATAATTAGGATTTTATTTACTCATCAAGATGAAAATGTTGTTAAAGATGAGCTAAAAGTGTGCTATAATAAGCTATTGAAAGTTAAAGAAAAATATCAGGACGAGATAATCTATATGGATGTTATGAAATCTCCGCTTAAGAGATTACAAAACAAGTTTAGATATCAAGTTATCGTTAGATGTAAGTTAGATAAAGCGGATCAAATTGAAGAAGAACTTCTTGAGCAGACGAAAGATGCTGTTAAAAGCTCAGTTTTCTTCGAGGTCAATCCACAAAATATGAGCTAAGGAGGTTAAAATGGCAAGTAGAAAAGTGTTTAAATTAGGCGAGAGTGTTCTCAGAAAAAAATCCAAGCAAGTCGTAGAATTTGATGAAGATCTATGGCAACTTTTAGACGATATGAAAGAAACAATGTATAAAAACGACGGCATGGGACTTGCAGCTCCTCAAGTTGGTGTTTTAAGACGTGTTGTTGTTATGGATGTTAACAATCAGTACTACGAACTAATCAATCCTGAAATTGTTTATCAGGAAGGGGAAGATGTTGACACTGAAGGTTGCCTCAGCATTGGAAAATTTAAGGACGAAGTTGTTCGCCCATACAAGGTCACAGTTAGAGCAGTGGACAGATACAATTATCCACTTGAAATAACGGGGGAAAAGTACTTCGCGAGATGTACATGTCACGAGATAGATCATTTGAACGGAATTTTGTTTGTTGATAGAAGTAAACACGGAAAGGAGTTCTTGGCAAAGAAGGAGGGCAAATGAAAGTTTTGTTTTTAGGCTCGTCCGCCTTTTCAATTGGAGTGCTTGGAGAGCTATTAAAATCTAAGCATGAAGTGGTTGCAGTTATTTGTCAGCCTGATAGACCTTCGGGAAGGGGGCACAAACTTGTTGCTCCTCAAATCAAGGAATATGCACAGAATTTGGGATTAAAAGTGCTTCAATATGAGAGAGTAAACAGAAATATTGACGAAATATTTGCTATGGATTTTGACGTTTTTGTTACAGCGTCTTTCGGGCAGATTATTTCAAGAGAATTTTTAAGCAAGAAAATGGGACTAAATGTTCATCCTTCAAAGCTTCCAAAATACAGGGGAGCAACGCCGCTGCAATATGCCCTTATGAATGGCGACAAGGAAACGAGCGTGAGCATCCAAAAAATGGAATATGAAGTGGATTCGGGAGATATAATCCTCTGCGAAGATATAAAAATTGACGACGAGGATACATTCTCAACTCTATCCGAAAAGACTGCAAAGCTTGGCGGAGAATTGCTTGTAAAATCTTTGGATCTAATTGAAAGCGGAAAAGTTAAGTTTTATCCACAAGACGGGAGCAAAGCTACGTTCACAAAAATGATTCAAAAAGAAGACGGGTTTTTGGATTTTAATAATAAAGCTGAAGATTTAGTTAACCGCGTGAGAGCACTTGGAGAAAATCCCGGATGTTACTTCTTTATTGGCGAAGATAGAATTAAAGTGCAAAAACTTGCAATATGCAGGGATTTTGAGCTTGAAATTGGCGAAATTAAGGTTATAAACAAGCAATTTCTTATTGGTGCTAGAGATGGATGTGTAAAGGTCTTAAAATGTCAAAATCCAAATGGAAAAATGCTAGATGTAAAGGATTTTTTAAACGGATATAAATTTAAAAGTGAAAAGGTGAATACGTGCTGTTAGATTATTCAAGAGATGAATTGATTGCATATGTGGAGAAATTGG